>JAHHII010000010.1 GCA_019358855.1 Timaviella obliquedivisa GSE-PSE-MK23-08B
AAAGGCGCAGGGGAACAGCAGAATCCCAGACCAGCCCACAAATACAAATCTGTCGCGCTTGAGCCAATCGTCGAGAACGTCGAATACGCCTCGATTAGCTTGCGGACGTCCCATTGCTATGGTCATCGTGCAAATCTCCAAAAAAATATGTAGATAATGATTTCAAACTCTCCCGACCTTGACCCTAGTCCTAAAAATCAACCAGAAGTAGTGACAAAATGTGAGGAGTGTTTACGTTTCTTTACTAGTTACTCATTATAGGGATTTTGCCCTGACCTGGAAACCCGCGAGATGAAATTTTTTGCGAAAGTCCAATGCTCCCCACTTCGGCAGGGGAAGATAGCTACTATATAGATAGTCAAGTAAGTTTTTGATTCACAGAATTCTATGTTTGTAATTGACATTAATTTGAAAGGCTCACCTGTGTCGCTCTCGGTGCAGCGTAAGAGTGAAGAGGATGCTAAGGCTTTGTACCAAGAAGTTTTGGCGGCGATTCGGTCGGGTTCGCCTGTCACTATTGAGCTAAGCTGTGAACAGCAGGTGGGTAAAACGTTTGGGGCTCTGGTCAGCGAAATCTCAGCAGTGCAGATGGCAGAGAAGTCGGGTACAGGAGCAGCTTCAGGAAGACCACCAGGCTTTTTTACACCTGTCATAGAGTCGGTGTAAAAGTTAAGGAACAGTAGAGAGAAAAACAGTGGCAGAGAATAGGTTAGCGATCGCTATTAAAGATGTCAGCTTCCACTGGTCACCCGAAGCTCCAATCTTGCAGGATTGCTCCTTAGAAGTGCCACAAGGTCAGTTTTGGATGCTTCTGGGCACCAATGGTAGTGGCAAATCTACGTTGCTCCGTCTCCTTATTGGGTTAATGATGCCTCAGTCTGGACAGATTGAAGTCCTCCCGCCAGTAGGTTTTGTATTTCAGAACCCCGACCATCAACTCGTTATGCCTACAGTTGGAGCCGATGTCGCGTTTGGGCTGGTAGAAGAAAAGCTATCGTTTGGACAAATTCATCAGCGAGTGGGGGAAGCCTTGAACGCAGTTAACTTACTGCATTTGCAACGCCGACCGATTTACGCATTGAGTGGTGGACAAAAGCAACGGATTGCCATTGCTGGGGCGATCGCCCGTCACTGCGAAGTTTTGTTGCTTGACGAACCTACTGCCCTCCTTGACCCGGATAGCCAGCTTGATTTAGTTGCCCAAGTGCGGCAACTGGTCAAAAACCGAGGTATGACTGCCCTTTGGGTGACCCATCGTCTTGAAGAGCTAGACTATGCCGATGGTGCCTTTTTACTAGAAAAAGGGCGCGTTGTTGATCAGGGCGATCCAGAGCGGCTGAAGCAACGCTTAATGTGGCATGGGGAAGAAGTCGCATAATGCAGGTTTACATCTTTCAACAAAGCACAGCATTATATAAGGAGATTCACTCTACTTCTCTTCATGCTGCCGTAAACCGACACTATGCCCCGCTCTCCTTCGCCTCAAGCAATTTTGCTAGTTGACGGCTACAACATGATTGGAGCCTGGGCAAGCCTGAAGAAAACGCGCGATCGTCATGGGTTAGAAGCAGCCCGGCAGGATTTGGCAACTGCGCTAATTGGCTACAGTGCGTATGAAGGATTTGATACTCAGATTGTTTTCGATGCCCAATATCAAGATCATCCGGGTAGCCGAGAAGTACTAACGGGCAGCGTTTCACTGTGCTACACCGACTACAAACAAACAGCAGATACCTATATTGAAAAAACCTGTGCTCTGTTTCGCAAAGACCTACGAAAGTTTGAGCAAAGGCTGATTGTGGCGACCTCTGACCGAGCGCAGCAGCTAACCGTTGTAGGGTATGGCGCAGAGTGGATGTCGGCACAGCGGCTCTTGGCAGAGATTGAATTAGCAGAGTTGCGCGTTAGCCGGAAGCAACGATCGGTACAGAAGAAAGGGCGATCGCCTCAGCGCTTTTTGTCCAATGCCCTTGATCCTGAGGCACGACAACGCTTGACTAAAATGCGGGAAGGAGATCAGCGGCAAGAGCGATGAGCGATCGGGCACGAAAGAAATTTTCGTAAAGCTTGCCAAAGTGATTCGTTGGTCGTTATTATTAGATTCGCTATCCTCAGTAGCTCAGTGGTAGAGCGATCGACTGTTAATCGATTGGTCGCTGGTTCGAATCCAGCCTGGGGAGTTTTTGTAAACTGAATAGTTAGTGAATCGTCAAAAACTCTTGAAATAGAGCCGCTAACTCACTGATTCGCCACTCTGCACAGCTTTACAGTGCTCCAACAGATTATGATGTGTTGGCTAGGGCACCTGTGAAGACTAGCAGAGGAGTCAACAAAGCCTTGTGAAAATTTCGGCTAATCATCCCTGGTTTCATCCCTTCATGCTGCTTATTTGGGTAGCAGTGGGGCTAATGTTGCGACTGATGCATCTTGCCGACAAGACTTTATGGACAGACGAATTCGCCACGATCGTTTTTAGTTTAGGACACACTTTTTACAGTGTGCCGCTCGATCAGATCATTACGTCTGAACAGTTGCTTCAGCCTTTGCAACCTGACTCCGTTTCTGGGATTAGAGAAGTCGTTGGCAACTTAATGAATGAAAGCAATCATCCGCCGCTTTACTTTGTCCTGACTCATTTTTGGCTAAAGTTATTCCCGACTTCTAATGAACTGGTATCGGTTTGGGCAGTGCGATCGCTCTCTGCTCTTTTCGGGGTGGCGGCAATTCCAGCCACTTACGTACTGGGCTGGGTTGCGTTTCGCTCTCGTCTTGCTGCTCAGATTTCAGCAGCACTGATGGCAGTGTCGCCCTTTGGGTTGTATTTGGCGCAAGAAGCGCGGCACTATACATTACCTGTGCTGTGGGTCATTGCCTCCCTTTGCTGTTTAATTTTTGCGGTACAGAGCATTCGCGATCGTACTTCATTGCCTTTATCTATTTGTGTTGTCTGGATCGTGATTAATGCGCTAGGGTTGGCAACTCATTTCTTTTTTGCCTTCACTTTGGCGGCAGAAGCAATGGTAATCGCAATGGCAGGACTTGTGCAAAGCTGGCGAGAACGCGGTACTTGGTACTCATCGGCTCACTGGTGGCGCATTTGGATGGTGGCAGTTGGCACAGCAGGATCGGGTCTAGTTTGGTTCCCATTTTTGAAAGATGCGCAAGACAGCGAATTAACTCGCTGGATTTTTCGAGATTTGGCGTCAGGGTGGAATTGGCTGATGCCGATCGCCCAGGCGATCGCGGGCTGGATCACAATGCTGTATCTCTTGCCCATTCAAACCTCGTCTTTTTGGCTTAACTGGGTTTCTGGCTTTTTGCTGATTGGTCTAACAATTTGGACAGTTCCTAAACTTTACTGGGGGCTAAAAACCGAGAACTTAGGGCAAGAAAAACGTCTGGCTGCTTGGACATTGGAGGGCTTTGTTAGCGCGGCAGTCCTCCTTTTCTTTGGGGTAACTTACTTTTTCAGCGCTGACCTGACTAGCGCATTTCGTTATAACTTTGTATATTTTCCAGCAGTAATTGTACTAGTGGGTATGGGGCTAGCAACGGGCTGGAATGCTGCCCATAAAATTGCTAATGTGTCAGCAACTAAAGTGCCTTATGGGTTGTTGGGGGTGCTGCGTACAGGTGGGAAAAACGGGGTTATTTTGCTCGGGCTATTAAGTTGTTTAGGAGCTTTAACAGTGGTTTCTAATTTGAGCTACCAAAAAATCCATCGTCCTGATGTGGTAGCACAAGCAATTCAGCAGCAGTCTATTCAATCTTTCCAGCAATCTAGGGTGCCCTCCACGGCACTAGTGGCGATCGCTCATCGCACCCATGGGCAAACAGGCAGAATGATGGGCATTGCCTGGAATTTACAACACTCTGCCCAACTCAATCATTTGCAACCGTTGTTCTTACTAGCCCATCAAAGCGAGCAACCGCGATCGGTCATAATTGCACTTCGCAAAGCCTTGAACCAGCTTGATACACCGTTAGACCTGTGGCTAATTAATTTTCAGGATGTTCCGACCTCATCACTTGATAACGTGCTGCAACGAAATAAATGTAGAGCCTCAGCTAAAACTCAATCGGTAGATGGGTATCGTTATCGATTGTATCAGTGTACTCAGAAGACTGAGGGCGCAAAGAAGCCTAAAAGCCAGAGCTAGGCGATCGCCCTAAGGCGCTACACTACGCGATCGCTTGCAGTCGTTTAACTAGATCCTCTGCCTTAATAACGCCTTCAATGCGATCGATCGGCTGCCCTGCCTTAAATAAAATCAAGGTTGGTAAAGAATGAATCTGATGCTGAGTCGCTAGTTCTGGGTACTTATCAGTATCGATTTTGACGATCTTGACACTCTGCCTCATTTCAGCGTTTACCTCGTCTAAAATGCCCGCCATCACTTGGCAAGGGCCACACCAAGTGGCGTAAAAGTCTACGAGAAGCAAACCATCAGTACTAGAAATCAGGTCTTGGAAGCTGGTGAACTTTTGTTTGGTTGCCATGTTTTTCAGAGGTAAAAGCTCGGTTCTTTGATGTTAATGAAAATTTTGCGATCGGTGGCTGGCAGCGCAAATGTCGTAACATAATTGAGCAATTTTTATTGAGCAATTTTTTGATGGCTCTGGGTAGTTCGTTCAAGATTTTGGCATTCAAAGTTTTCATAAAGTCTTTATTTGAGAGGAATTAAAAGTGACAGTATCAAAACGGCTAGAAGGACAAGTGGCAATTGTGACAGGCGCTTCGAGGGGAATTGGGCGGGCAGTGGCGATCGCTCTTGCTACTGAAGGGGCAAAGGTAGTAGTGAACTATGCAAAATCTAGCCAAGCCGCTGATGCTGTAGTCGCTGAGATTGAAGGAATGGGCAGTGAGGCGATCGCCTTGCAAGCCGATGTCGCTCAGACCGATCAGGTAGATGCCTTATTTAGTGCTGTTTTAGAACAATGGAGCAGAATTGATGTTTTGGTTAATAACGCTGGAATTGCCCGCGATACGCTCCTCATTCGCATGAAGCTAGAAGACTGGCAAGCGGTAATTGACCTTAACCTTACAGGCGTTTTTCTTTGCACCAAAGCTGCCAGCAAAGTCATGTTAAAGCAGCGATCGGGGCGCATTATTAACGTTACGTCAGTAGTGGGGGAGATGGGCAATGCTGGACAAGCCAACTACAGCGCTTCTAAAGCAGGCGTGATTGGCTTTACCAAAACGATCGCCAAAGAGGTTGCCAGCCGAGGCATTACAGTCAATGCTGTTGCCCCAGGTTTCATTACAACAGATATGACCGCAGACCTAAAAGTTGGAGAAGAAGTTTTGAAGATGATTCCCCTAGGACGCTACGGCGAGCCTGATGAAGTGGCAGGACTGATTCGATTCTTAGCGGCAGATGCAGCAGCAGCTTACATCACCGGGCAGGTAATTAATGTCGATGGCGGCATGGTTATGGCGTAGTTAGCCAGAGCTAGTATATTTGAAACATTAGGAGAAATGAGTGCTTCCTACGGCAGAGCAGTTATCTAGTTGTTTTGTCTTGACCTGCTGGGCTACCAGGATGTATCTACCTGTTTTCCTAGTCCGAATGGATGAACAAACAGGGAAAGTATTTTTTTTGGCAGGCGAAGAGACTGAAGTATCGATTGAACGCAATGGACTTTGGAGTTATCTATGACAAATCCAAATTTTGAGTCAATGACTCGTCGAGAATTGCGAAATTACATTCTTGAGAACCGAAATGACGATGATGCATTTCGTGCCTACATGGATAGGATTGAGGCAATACCTAGTAAGGTATGGCACCCGGCTCCTAAATCCATGGATGATCTGAGTAACTTTTCCCAGCTTCTAGAGGAACATCGGCAGCGACAGAGAGAGCAAGAAGAACAATAGAGTTCGGGTATCCCTCCACAGCAGCTTTAGCACTCGATGGCGTAGAGTGCTAAAGTCTTGTAGTGGTAGATTTGAACCGGGAACCATGGCAAAAATAGTTGTATTTAACGAAGAGTCGCGTCAGGCATTGGAACGGGGCGTAAATGCACTGGCAGATGCTGTGAAGGTCACTTTAGGGCCCAAAGGGCGAAATGTTTTGTTAGGCAGTAAGTTTGGCGCTCCGCAGATTGTTAATGATGGCAACACGATCGCTAAAGACATTGAACTCGAAGACCCGCTTGAAAATGCTGGGGCAAAGTTAATTCAAGAAGTCGCTTCTAAGACTAAAGACTTGGCAGGCGATGGCACGACCACTGCAACGGTGCTGGCTCAAGCCATGATTCGGGAAGGGCTAAAAAATGTGGCAGCCGGAACCAATCCGGTGAGCATTCGCAAAGGCATGGAAAAGGCAGTCACTCATATCGTTAAAGGTATTGGCGAGATTGCTAAGCCCGTTGAAGGGAATGCGATCGCCCAAGTTGCAGCCGTTGCCGCAGGTAGTGATACCGAAATTGGCGACATGATTGCCGAAGCAATGAACAAAGTGGGTAAGGATGGCGTGATTACGGTTGAAGAATCTAAGTCGTTCTCAACTGAGATGGAATTAGTCGAAGGGATGCAGTTCGATCGCGGCTATGTTTCTCCCTACTTTGTGACCGATCAAGAACGGATGATCTGTGAGTTAGAAAATCCGTTAATTTTGCTAGTTGATAAGAAGATCAGCAGCATTCAAGATTTGGTTCCTGTTCTTGAGAAAATTGCTCGCGAAAGCAAGCCGTTATTGATTATTGCTGAAGATCTTGAAGGTGAAGCACTGGCAACGCTCGTGGTTAATCGCTTGCGAGGTGTGTTAAACGCAGTAGCAGTCAAAGCGCCTTCGTTTGGCGAGCGTCGTAAAGCTGTGCTGCAAGACATTGCGGTGCTGACAGGTGGACAAATGATTTCTGAAGAGATTGGGTTAAGCCTGGATATCGTTACTCTAGAAATGTTGGGAACCGCTCGCAGAGTTACCATCACCAAAGACTCCACAACAATTGTTGCAGAAGCGCCAGATAAACCAGCTTTAGAAAAGCGAATTGCACAAATTCGTCGAGATTTGGCAGAGACTGACTCTGACTATGACGCAGAGAAACTGCAAGAGCGGTTAGCTAGATTAGTGGGCGGTGTTGCTGTAATTAAGGTAGGAGCCGCTACCGAAACCGAACTGAAGGATCGCAAACTGCGCCTGGAGGATGCCCTTAACGCTACTAGAGCGGCTGTGGCAGAAGGCATTGTTCCGGGTGGTGGTGTCACACTGCTTCACTTGGCTCAATCTTTGCAAGGATTGAAAGATTCGCTAAGCGGCGACGAAAAGGTTGGCGCTGATATCGTTATGAAGGCGTTAGAAGCCCCATTGCGACAAATTGCTGACAACTCTGGAGTAGAAGGTTCAGTCGTAGTCGAAAACGTCAAAGCAATGGAATTTAACTTTGGCTACAACGCCCTGACCGATACCTACGAAGACTTAGTGGCTGCGGGTATTATTGACCCAGCCAAGGTCGTTCGATCGGCGCTGCAAGATGCAGGTTCGATCGCCAGTATGGTCGTTACGACCGAAGTCCTCATTGTCGAGAAGCCTGAGCCACAGCCTGCGGGTGGCGGTGCGCCTGATATGGGCGGCATGGGCGGCATGGGCGGCATGGGTGGTATGGGTGGTATGGGTGGTATGCCCGGCATGGGCGGCATGGGCATGATGTAAGCCTGACTAGACTTCTATATTTCTCAACAAGAAGGGACGATCGCACTTAAGCGATCGTCCCTTCTTGTTGGGACAGTACAATTGATGGGTAGCGTTGTAGCGATCGATGGTTAACACTCCTGTAGCTCCAAGCCCTTCTGTTTCGGTTGATTTGCCTGAGAAACGAGTGCAGCTTTACAACATTAGTTGGCAAGCCTATGAATCAATCTTGGCTGCAATTGGCGATCGGCGATCGGCTCGGCTCAGTTATTACAGAGGTACGCTTGAAATTATGACTCCGCTGGAAAAACACGAAAATTCTAGTGACTCTATCGATCACTTTATCCAGGTTCTAACCGAGGAGGGCGATCTCAACATTAAGAGCATGGCATCTACAACGCTTAATCGAGCTGATCTTAAAGTTGGAGCAGAACCAGACAAAGGTTACTACATTGCCAATGAACCATTGGTGCGAGGCAAAATTGTTGATCTAAACGCTGATCCACCGCCCGATTTAATTGTGGAAGTCGATATGACTCACACCGATATCAACAAAAACGCACTTTATGCCGAAATGGGTGTGCCTGAGTTTTGGCGCTATAACGGACAAATTCTGACGATTTATTGTCTCAAGGGTGGCGTTTACGAGGCAGTTGAAACAAGCCCGACCTTTCCAGATGTCCCTAAAGAGCGGCTCTATCAATTTCTTCAAGATTGCGCCGAAGTGGGTGAAACCCAGGCAAAGCGAAATCTTCGAAATTGGATTAAGGAGCAGATTGCAATTTAATATTCGTAAAAAATTTGACCCGATCGCCCTTACCCATCAAGCGCGTCCCGTTAATCTAGCAACTATCATTACTAACTGATCTGGATCAACAGGTTTAGCGATATGAGCTTGGAACCCAGCCTCGATCGCCATTTGTCGCTCTTGCTCACCAGCGTAGCCAGTCAGCGCAACAGCAGGAATTTGTCCTCCAGCTTCAGCACTAAGCGATCGGACTTGTTTAATTAGAAAGTAGCCATTTTCCCCTGGCATTCCAATATCAGAGATCAGCACATTGTATCGATTAGGGTATTCGCTGAGAGCGGCGATCGCGGCTTTGGCACTAGCAACAGCCCGCACTTCTGCTCCATGCTGTTCTAGGACAAATTGAAACATCTCACGGGTATCCACCTGGTCATCAACCACTAATAGGTGTAACCCTTCTAGCGAAAGAACTGCATTACTTGAGCTAGCAATAGGCGCATCTAATGCAGTGAGTTCTGGCTCATTCTGATTCAGTGGTGCAGGTTCTTGAGGTAACGATTGCAGAGGCAGGCGTACAATCATGGTGGTTCCTTGCGCTGCACCCAAACTTTCAGCTTGAATGGTGCCGCCATGCAGTTCAATTAGCTGCCGCACGATCGCCAGCCCCAATCCTAGACCTTGACTGGCTTTTGTGCTGCTAGCATCACCTTGGCGAAAGCGATCGAAGATATAGGGCAACAAGTCTGCCTCAATCCCTTGTCCGGTGTCGCTGACTCGAATTTCTGCGTAGGTCGGCAAAGCTTCCAGAGTGATTTCGACTCGTCCACCCGATGGCGTGAATTTAATAGCGTTAGAGAGCAGATTCCATAAAACTTGCTGAAGGCGATCGCTATCCCCCAGAATAGACACCGGATTTAACGATGAAATAATTTGAATGCTTTTTGCCTGCGCCGAGAGTTGCACAATGGCGATCGCCGATTCCACTACCAATAGCAGATCGATTGGGCAAGTAGTCAGCCGCAGCTTTCCGCTGACAATGCGAGAAGTATCAAGCAAATCTTCAATAAGCTGGGATTGGGCTTTGGCGCTCTGCTCAATCACTTCTAGGGCACGAGCCTCGGCAGTGCTATCCAGCGTGCGACTACTCAGCAGCTTTGCCCAACCCATCATAGAATTCAGCGGGCTACGCAATTCGTGGGAAAGGTTTGAGAGAAACTCGTCCTTCGCTTGGTTTGCCATTTCCGCCTGTTTCCGGGCAGATTGCTCCTGCATTAAAAGTTGCGATCGCTCAGTTTCAAACTGCTTACGCTCTGTAATATCTTCGATCGACAGCAGCAGCATGAGGGAATCATTTCGTCGGAGCTTACAGGCATTGAGCAACATCGTTTTTTGCCCAATTCGCTCAAAATAATGCTCGATCTCCAGATCCTCAATCTCCACCTGATTGTCCAAAAGATCGGTCAAGCTAGAGCGCAGTTGAGGAATGTTCCACTGCCCATTGCCTAGCGCAAACAGAGAGGATTGCTCGGTTTCAGCCTTTGAAACCTGAAACGTATCGTAGAACGATCGACTGGCAGTGTTCACTCGCAGGTCAGTATCTAGAATGACTAAAGGCGTGGGTACCGTCTCGACGATCGTTTCAGCATAGTTTCGAGCCGACTCTATCGTTGCAGCACTCTGCTTGAGCGCGTTAATATCACTTAAAACAATCATCACACCGTTAATCTGGTTTTCGGTGGTGCGATAAGGGCGAATGCGAAGCGTATACCAATATCCTGCCTGAGTCTGAACTTCTTGTTCTCTGGCTTGAAGCGTCTCCATCACCTCTAAAATCCTGGCTTCCAGGTTAGGAACCTCAAGGCTAGATCGAATATCGCTAAAGGGTCGCCCAATATCTGTAGTAATCAAATTAAAAAGTTGCTGCGCTGAGGGTGTAAAGCGGCGAATTCGCAAATCGTTATCCAGTACCAAGATCGGAATATTGATACTGGCAAGAAAGTTTACCAGGTCGTTATTGACTTGCTGAAGTTCAAGATTTGAGTTACGAAGTTCTTCGTTGGTGGTGGTGAGTTCTTCGTTAGAGGATTGAATTTCTTCTTTAGCAGTTTGGAGTTCTTCATTGGTGCTTTGCAACTCCTCATTACTTGATAGAATTTCTTCGTTAGCAACTCTCAGGTCTTGGTTAAGATACTCTTGCTCCTGAATCATGGCTTGCAGATACGCTTGAGCCACTGTTTTTTCTTGCGCGGTGGTTGCAAGTGCCTGTCTTAACTGGATGTTTTCACGCTCCCAATCGCCTAATTCTGCGCCTTCAGAGAGCATGGGGCTAGAATTCTGAATGGGCAGTGCAGCCTCTTCAAACAGCACTAGAAAGTAGCGTGATTCAGCGATCGCCGACTGAATCGGAATCACTTCAAGGTTAACGACCCTAGAGCGCGCTGCTTCGCAGATACCGCTAGGGTCGCCCAATTCAACCTGAATTCCGGCTTGCCGAACTGAAATATTCTGGGTTTGGGCTTGAAAAATTGCGGTACGCAGATCCATTGATAAGCCAGCATCCACCATTGCCAACAAGTTTAGGTTGGGCGCTCCCGCTGCCAGCTTAAGGTAGGGTGTTGTGTCTCCGCGCAGTTGCAAAATCTCCATTTGGTCATTGACCACAACCCCTACAGGCGCATAACGATTGAGGATCATCTGGTCGATTTCTCGCTGTAAATTAAATCGACTTGTCGAATTGCCTAATGCTCGCGGTTGCTCGTCTTTTTTAACCATGGGATAGGGACTGGTCGTAAACGAGAAAATCGGATTTGTCGCGGTTAATTTTTTAGCATAAATCTTAGAGCGTTGCTCTACCAGCAAAAATAAATCCCCAGCCTTACCTACACTTTCGGAAGTGCCCAGCATGAGAAAACCGCCAGAGTTAAGGCTGTAGTGAAAAATGGGCATTACCCGCTTTTGCAACGGCTCTGCCAGATAAATCATCACGTTGCGACAGCTAATTAGATCGAGGTTAGAAAAGGGCGGGTCGCTGCCTAAGTTTTGGCGGGCAAAAATACACAGTTCGCGGACTGCTTTACTAATTCGGTAGCTTCCGTCTTCTAACAAAATAAAGAAACGCTGCCGTCGTTCGGGCGAAACGTCTAGCATTTGGTTTTCCAAATAAACCCCGGCTCTAGCTCTGCCGATCGCTGTCTCACTAATATCTGTGGCGAAAATTTGGATGGGTGGCGTGGTCGTTTGCTCACTCAAAAACTCTAGTAGGCAGATAGCGATCGAGTAAACTTCTTCGCCTGTCGAACATCCTGCCACCCAAATCCGAATAGGATCTGCTAATTTATTTCGGGTAATACTGGGGAAAACCCGCTCCTTCAGCGCTTGAAAAGCCTGCGGGTCACGAAAGAAACTGGTGACGTGGATCAGAATTTCTTCATACAAAGCCTGGACTTCAGCCGGATGTTCTTGAAGATATTGGGCATAATCTTCTAATCGCTCCAGTCTGTACAACAGCATCCGGCGTTGCATTCGGCGATCGATCGTATTCGGTTTATAAAGACTAAAATCAACGCCCGTTGTCCTCAGTAGTAAGGTAAAAATTGTTGCCAAGGCATCTCCTGGTTCGGGCAGTGCCTGCATGAGTTGGGGAGGACTTGGACGAGAGAGAAAGGGACTGCGGCTGAGAGTTGCCAACTCTTGGGCAATGGCTTGAGGCGGCAGGACAAAATCGACTTTTCCGGTCGCAACAGCAGTATTCGGCATACTCTCAAATTTTGCCGTGGCTTCACATTGGGCAAAGGTCACGCCTCCAGCCGCCTTGATTACCGTTAGCCCCAGTGAACCGTCTCCGTCGGCTCCCGACAACACAACCGCGATCGCCTTATTCCCGCGATCGGCGGCAAGGGAGATAAAAAATGCATCTCCTGGCATGTATTTCCCATCAGTTTTCTCACGAGGAGTCAGGCGCAAGACTCCTTTAGTTAACAGCATTTTCTTATTGGGCGGAATAATGTAGACTTCGTTCGGCTTCACCGCAATGCCTTCTACTGCTTCAGATACAGGCATTGTTGTCGTTCTGGCAAGAATCTCGGTCAACAAGCTTTTTTGTGCCGGATCTAAATGCTGAATCAGCACAAATGCCATGCCCGTGTCGATCGGCAAATGGCTAAGTAGCTGGGTAAAGGCTTCTAGTCCTCCCGCTGAAGCGGCGATCGCCACAATCGGAAAGGGTGCATCTCTAGTAGTGGCATGATCCAGGTTAAACAGATTAGTCGCGATCGGATCAGATAATTCTTCTGGAGTAGATTGGTCAGAGTTCATAGCGCCTACTCATAAACTGTGTTCACTTTAACCATGAACTCTTAGTGTTTCATTACGGGTATATGATTACAGCTTATCTTCATAAGACCTCGAATACGAGCACAACGCAAGTCTCTAAAGAGATGGTTTTCGTGATTGAAAGAACTATTTAACGCTTACTTCTAAATTATGTCTGTCTATAAACTATCAACAAAATTTAACCAGACTGAAATAAAATTCTTCTAAATGCAACACATCATTATAAATAGCTGAAAAGCGTGAATTTTTCCTCACTTCCTTTCATGCTGTCTGTATTTGTCCATAGCTCTAAAAAATTTGCGAGGAAAATTATATGCCTAGTTTTCATGGAGCTAGCGATCGCACGGGTGATGCTCAGCCCCTTGGCAGTTTTGCCCCCAGTGGAAAATTTGGTCGGATGTTTCCCACGCTTAAACCCTTTGCGCCACCTGTGGCTCGTCTGGTTGAACTCGGCAATGCCATGGTTGATCCCAATACAGAGAGCGCCGATGGCGATAACCCTAGCGTTCCCTCCGGATTTACCTACCTAGGACAATTTGTGGATCATGATCTAACGTTCGATTCGACAGCTTTACAAGGCGCGATCGTTGATCCGCTGGCACTTGTAAACTTCCGGACTCCCGCTCTAGATCTTGATAGCGTTTATGGACAAGGCCCTAGTGGACAATCCTATTTGTACGATCGCGGAGCCGTTGAAACGTTACCGGATGGCAGATTTAACTTTAAAGCACCCGATAAATTTTTGTTAGGCATCACAGATGAAACTGACGGTATTCCAGCACTACCCAATGACTTGCCGCGATCGCCCATTGGATTAGCCATCACAGGCGATCCGCGCAACGATGAAAACCTAATTGTGGCGCAAACTCATGTTGCCCTACTAAAGTTCCACAATAAAGTCGTTGATGGCTTAGCCAGTGGTAAAATTCCTCGTCTTTCTCCCATTCGCAAATCCTCATTTGAAGAAGCGCGCGACATCGTTATCTGGCATTATCAATGGATCGTTCTCAACGATTTTCTACGGCGCGTGATCAACCCTGAACCGTTAGAGAAAATTTTGCGTCACGGCAGACAGTTTTATAAGTTCACCACAGAGCCTTTTATTCCAGTAGAGTTCTCGGCGGCGGCGTATCGGTTAGGACACAGCATGATCCGCGCTAACTACAATTACAACCGTATCTTTCCCGACGCTAGCCTGGGGCTACTGTTTGCCTTTACTGCAAAGTCGGGCGATACTCTGCACGTGCCGAGTAATTGGGTTATCGACTGGCGCAGATTTTATGACATAGATATTGCCATCAAACCGCAAGCAAGCCGCAAGCTCGATCCCTTTCTTGCCGATCCGCTCAAAAACCTGCCCAAAGTTTCTCAGAAAGAACTTCCTAACGCTCCTGCCAAAACCGATGCCCTTGCCGTTCGCAACCTCATCCGAGGGCGCAGCTTGGGGCTTCCCACAGGGCAGAGCATCGCACAGTTTATGGGTCTAACGCCTCTTACTCCAGCGCAAGTTGCCACAGGTAGCGATGGCGCTGTTGCCAAAACCCTGGGCTTTGATTTGGAAACACCACTCTGGTACTACATTCTCAAAGAAGCGCAGGTTCAAGAGCAGGGCAAACGCCTTGGGAAAGTCGGCAGCCTGATTCTGGCTGAAGTATTCGTAGGCTTACTCGAAGGCGACAGCAGCTCTTTCTTGGCGCGTAACCGTACCTGGAAGCCGACCTTACCATCTCGCTCGACTGGAAACTTTAAAATGGCAGATTTGATTCGGTTTATGGGAGATATTAGTCCGATCGATGGTATCAAGGGGTAACGCAAAACGTGAACTTCTTAGGCAGTTTTACTTGATTCGCGAGTGAAACTGCCTAAGAAGTTTGAAACGGCGGTTCCTATTTATTGCCATCCCAGAGAGTATCCTAGTGGCGCTGCCGCCCTATACCGAACTAGACCCCTTAGAATGGGAGAACTACTCATCTTTTTTCCTGAGCTTATGTCAGTCTTTGCGGCGATCGCAGTTCTTGCAGTGTTGATTGTAGTCCACGAACTGGGGCACTTCCTAGCAGCGCGTCTGCAAGGTATTTATGTCAACCGCTTTTCTATTGGCTTTGGTCCTGTGCTGCTCAAGTACCAAGGGGCACAAACTGAATATGCGATTCGAGCTTTCCCCTTAGGCGGATTTGTCGGCTTTCCCGACGATGACCCGGATAGTAAAATTCCGCCCAGTGACCCTAATCTCCTGCGCAACCGTCCGGTGCTGGATCGGGCGATCGTCATTAGCGCCGGAGTCATTGCAAACTTAATCTTTGCGTACCTTGTCTTTGTCGTCCAGTTTGCCGGGGTCGGTATTCCCGAAAAATTTGACTTTCAGCCCGGTGTCATCGTTCCTGAAGTGATCACCCAAGATGCTCCTGCGGCACAAGCTGGAATTAAAGCAGGTGACATTGTTTTGGCAGTAGATGATAAGGCGCTAGGAGCTTCTGAGGCTTCTATTAAAGATTTAATGGAAGTGATTCGAGCTAATCCTAATAAACCACTAGCTTTTACGATTTTACGAGGCGAAGAAACCCTAACCCTCAACGTCACCCCCAAGGTAGCAGATGATGGCGTTGCCAAGATTGGCGTACAACTTGCCCCCAATGGCAGCATTGCCCAGTATCGCCGCCCTAAAGGCGTAGGCGAAGTTCTATCCTTGGCAGCAGATCAGTTTCAAGAAACCTTGAAAAGAACTGCTCAAGGTTTCTATACCCTGATCACAAACTTCTCGGCAGTCGCCGATCAGGTGGCAGGGCCTGTCAAGATTGTGGAGCAAGGTGCAGGAATGGTGAAAGCAAATGCCATTAGCTTATTCCCCTTCGCCGCTATTATCAGTATCAATCTTGCAATCATTAACATCTTGCCCTTACCTGCACTGGATGGCGGTCAACTGGCATTCTTGCTCATTGAAGCACTGCGTGGTAAGCCTCTGCCGATGCGGTTGCAGGAAAATGTTATGCAGACAGGCTTATTTTTGCTGTTGGGCTTGGGCGTATTTCTAATCATTCGCGATACAACCCAACTGACAGTGGTTAAACAACTTTTTCAACAGTAACTGTGCCGCGCAAACTTGCCCCTAAAAAGCAACGCGCCTTAGAAATTTTGGCGCGTCTTAAGCGGCTGTACCCTAATGCCGTTTGCTCCTTGGACTACGAAACCCCAATTCAACTCCTAGTAGCAACCATCCTTTCAGCGCAATGCACCGATGAGCGCGTCAACAAAGTTACCCCGGAACTCTTCCGCCAGTATCCAGATGCCCTTTCTCTCGCGAGCGCTGACTTGGAAGATATCGTCGCTCTAGTGCGTTCCACAGGCTTTTATCGGAACAAATCTAAAAACATTCAAGCGGCGTGTCGTATGATTGTGACGGAATTTGGGGGTGAAGTGCCGCGTACTATGGCAGAGATGATAAGACTTCCTGGAGCCGCTCGGAAAACAGCGAATGTGGTGTTGGCTCATGCCTATGGCATTAATGCGGGTGTGACGGTGGATACCCACGTGAAACGACTGTGTGGCAGGCTGGGCTTAACTGAGCATATCGACCCGATTCATATTGAACGAGATTTAATGAAGCTGTTGCCTCAGCCAGATTGGGAAAACTGGTCGATTCGCTTGATCTATCATGGGCGGGCGGTTTGCAATGCACGGAAGCCTGCTTGCGATCGCTGCGAATTATCCGATCTATGTTCTTTCTACAAAGATCCGCTAATATAGAGGACGCTGTCTAAATTCGGTTATAAGGTCATTCATGGCAAAGAAGAGCATGATTGAGCGTGAAAAAAAGCGCATCAGAACGGTCGCTAAATACGCTCAGAAACGAGAAGCATTGTTAGAAGAGTTTTCCAAGGCACCAACTCAGCAAGAGCGGGTCGAAATTCATCGCAAAATTCAACAGCTACCCCGCAATAGTGCTCAAACACGAGTGCGTAACCGTTGCTGGATGACGGGTCGCCCTAGAGGGTATTACCGTGATTTTGGGCTGTCTCGCCACGTTTTTCGGGAAATGGCGCATCAGGGTTTGTTGCCCGGTGTCGTGAAGTCGAGCTGGTAGGACGCTTCAGTTTTGGGTTAGCCATGATGAGTCAGTTTAAGAATGCGATTGCTCTCTGGTCTGTCAAGTATCAGGGAGCAATTTCTTTATATTTGACTGCTACTAATTAAGATAGGGCTTACGCATTGACAGAGCAACAAGATGTGCAGTGTGTAAAAATTAGTGTCAGGATCTCCGTTTACGGGCAAGTTTTAGGGAATCTTTGGACAGGAAATTCAGCCTGAAACCACTGCGCGTAAGTCCTATGGTAGGTAGATATAAGTTTCAGCAGCATCATCAAACTGGATATTGACTGGCTTTGGCGAAGTCACCCATGGTGCAGTAGGTAGCTTTAAGAGCATTAGTTGTCTGCTTTTCAAGCGAACTGTTTTGCATGGAGTGAGCGATCGCCAAGCGGGTTTCGTAACATTCAAGCGCTTCTCCATTGCGTCCTAAGTCTGTGTAAAGTATTCCGAGGTTTTCCAGCGTTTGGGCAGCAGTCTCGTAGTCTTGAAGTTCTAACACGATCGCTAACTGTTCCTGGTGGTAGGAAATTGCTTTATTAAAGTCGCCTAAACTGTGGCAAGCACTCGCCAAATTTTTCAAGATTTGGATTTCAGATTGCCGACCTGCAATCTGACGAATCAACGACAGGAGCAGTTCGTAGCAGCGGACTGTTTCAGCGTAATTTGACATGGCATGATGAGCATTGCCTAAGTTGCGCAACACTTGAGCCTCGGCTTGCAAATCGGGGAGTTCTCTGGCAATGATGAGGCTTTGGTGATAGTAAGAAATTGCCTGTTCACAGTTGCCCATCGCTTTGTGTAGCATTCCTAAGTTGCTGAGTGCTGCTAATTCGCCCCGGCGATCGGCAATGTCTTGAGCAATAACCAGGCTTTGCTGCTTAAATTCGATCGCCCTGGCAAAGTCCTCTAAATGTCGATAAGCATTGCCCAAGTTGCCTAACGCTTGTCGCTCGGTCATGCGATCTTGAATGTGACGGGCAATTCCCAAACTTTGGTGTGAGCAAGCGATCGACTCTGGATAGTTGCCAACCATATAGTAAACAAGCCCCATGCCGCCCAGCGCTTTACCTTGACCCTGCCAGTCTTTAGACGTGCGACAAATGACTAAAGCCTGTTGAAATGTTTTCAGGGATGCTTGAAAGAATTGGAGTTGATATTGCTCGATCGCTTTTTCTATCAAGCAATCGGCTTCAGAGGATGTCTGAGAAGTATCAAAGATTCTTACACTCGCCCCCCAACCCCCCATTTTGGGGGACTTCCGAGCCACTCCTTCTTCAAAGTCCCCCAAAATGGGGGATTTAGGGGGCAGATTGGATAGCAACCTAGACTTCTCAGACAACCTCTTAGCTTTACGAATATCAGTGAACGTATTTCTAGATGCTTGATTTTCCCAAACTCGTTCGCAAGGGGGAACGAATGTCCCAAACTTGTCATCTATTGGTTTAGCCATCGTTTGACTCTTTCAATTCTTGAGGAGTTTTTAAGTGTTTTACCGCATGTGCGATTTGCTACTTGATATAAGTACAAACATTTTTTAGCGATCGCCTTTAGGCTCAACCCTACTAAAATCTTCCAACGCATAAATTTTCTTAAACTTAATTCAATCTAGTTTTACTTAAGGGAGTTGCAATTAAATAACGCCCCGAACCGCCCCCTAAATCCCCCATTCTGGGAGACTTTGAAAGGTTCGGAAGTCCCCCAGAATGGGGGATTTAGGGGGCTGAAAAGTCAATGCATTTCACTCGTGTTTTATTTTCACGCAACTCCTTAAGGCTGCCAACAGTAAAGAATTCTCGATTCAGCACAACTTAATACACAATGCCATAAAGAAACGTTAAAGACCTAGAGTATATGTATCATTCTTGGTATTAAACTTTACAAAAAAGTTTCTATATCAGCAGTAGAAACACTGTCCCTTCTCCGTAAATTCCACCTCGCATTTTTCTCTTGCTACTGTTAAATTGCGCTTTTCCTTGATCTCTACTGTCAACTACTGTCAACTGCTTTGATTTCCAAGTGCTAGGCTGAAACAACTTCCCATTTCTGCTTTGCCTGTGACCTCTGCTTTTGCCGCCGAACATCTTTTATTTACGCCCGCTGTCCCTAGTGAATCGGCGATCGCGACTATCTTTGCTTTTCCCAATGAATACACCGTCGGGATCACTAGCTTGGGTTATCAAATTGTTTGGGCAACGTTAGCCTCTCGGACAGATGTTCAGGTCAGCCGCTTATTTACTGATATCCACGAGCCGTTGCCGCTGCGACCCGAACTCGTGGGCTTCTCTTTTTCCTGGGAGTTAGATTACGTCAATATCTTGAGCTTATTAGAACGGCTCGAAATTCCGGTTCGGGCTATGGCTCGAAGCGACGACCATCCGTTAGTGTTTGGCGGCGGCTCGGTACTCACTGCCAATCCTGAGCCGTTAGCAGATTTCTTCGATGTGATTTTGCTGGGAGATGGTGAGACGCTACTCGAAGATTTTATTAACGCTTTCCAACAGGTTCGTCATGCCGATCGCTCGACCCAATTACGCCACTTAGCTCAGGTTCCAGGTATTTATGTCCCTAGCCTCTATGCAGTGACTTACGAAAGCACAGAGGGCAATATTTCTGCAATTGAGGCGATCGCTGGAATTCCGGCTCAGGTACAGAGACAAACCTACCGCAGCAATATCCTGTCAGCTTCGACCGTCGTGACCGAGAAAGCAGCGTGGGAAAGCATTTTTATGGTGGAAGTGGTGCGAAGCTGTCCAGAAATGTGTCGGTTCTGCCTTGCCAGCTACCTCACCTTGCCGTTTCGAGTTGCTAGCTTAGAAGGCTCGTTGATTCCGGCGATCGCTCGTGGATTAAAAGTAACCAATCGTCTGGGGTTACTGGGCGCTTCAGTCACGCAGCATCCAGAATTTGAAACACTGTTAGACCACTTAAATCAGCCTCAGTACGACGATGTTCGCCTCAGCTTGGCATCGGTGCGTACCAATACAGTTACTGAGAAATTGGCGCAGACGCTCGTGAAGCACCAGAGTCGCTCAATTACGATCGCGGTGGAGAGTGGCAGCGATCGCCTTCGCCAAATTGTCAACAAAAAGTTAACTAACGACGAGATTACCCAAGCCGCTATCAATACCAAAGCGGGCGGACTCAGCGCTCTCAAGCTTTATGGCATGGTTGGTATTCCTGGCGAAGAATGGGACGACCTGGAGCAAACGGTAATAATGATGCGTAACCTTAAAAAAGCTGCTCCTGGGCTACGGCTAACTCTAGGATGCAGCACCTTTGTCCCCAAAGCCCATACGCCGTTTCAATGGTTTGGGGTTAGCCCAGAAGCCGAAAAGCGGCTAAAGTTTTTGCAAAAGCAATTACGCCCCCAAGGTATTGATTTTCGTCCAGAAAGCTATAACTGGTCAGTGATTCAGGCGTTGATTTCTAGAGGCGATCGTCGTCTTTCCCATTTGTTAGAACAGGTGCGGCATTACGGAGACACCCTCGGTAGCTATCGTCGTGCCTTCAAGGAGCTACGAGGAACTTTGCCAGAGTTAGACTTTTATGTTCATGCCGATTGGTCAACCGATCAGATTCTTCCTTGGAGCCATCTTCAAGGAACGCTGCCCCAAGCGACTCTAGTAAAACATCGAGATGCTGCTCTTGCTATTCCTGCATAAGCTACTGCCACAGATGCCTTTGAGCGTTCGGAGGGCTTTGGAACTATTTGTCCACCTTCTAGTCTTAGAGGGCAGTGCTAAACAAAAACTATCATTTAGAGCAAAATGTAGAGGCTTGCCTAATGTAACAATTCGTGTGAATCTAGGTTCGACCGAATCATTTTGGGAGGTTAAATGATCGGCAAGTCTTGCAGAGTTGTACTGAAGTCGCAGGTTAGATCGGGTAGATGAATGTGTAAATGTTGCGCGCTGCTTTGCGGAGATCGCAAGGGTCGCCAGTTTGTTAAGTTTTAGAGCGATCGGGCAGCCATTCACCTCCGAACAAAGAATTTTCAAGCCCATGTAGTTTTCAGGAGCCCATATGAAATCATTGATCCGCTGGGGTGCAGCCTTGAGTTTAGTCGGAGGCATTTTGCTTAATCCCCTATCTATTGGAGGTAACCTGCGCGTGTTGGCGTTAACCAATGAGCAGGTCGTGGAGCGCTTGCAACCCGTTCCTGTCTTCACCTTTTTAGATAGTGAGCGCAATTTCTTGGTCACTCGTCCCGCCAATGCCACAGCCGAAACGCTGCCTGTAGTCTACATGTTTATTAGCCAACAGGCTGCTCAAGCTTTTCTGACCGAACTGAAGCAAAAAAGCCCTGAACAAGCCAATGGCTTTCAGGTAACGCCAGTACCTCTATCGTTGGCGTACCAAATGGCGCGGCGTGATCAAGCCCAAGAAAACCCTGTCCAAGTTGCTTTTATTGGCGTTCAGCAGCAAGTAGAAGCGGCAAGAACCCTCATTCAAGAGAGCGGCGGCAATGCTGAACAATTTAGAGGAGTGCCGCTCTTTATCGCAAAATCAAGCGATGAAGAAGGTGTCTATTTGACGCGCCGTTTCAACAACCAAGAAGTCATTCCTGTCTATTTCAGCCGAGAAGATGTTCAAACCATGATTGACCAATTGCGTCAAACGCAACCTGAGCTAGCCGCTAAAGTGACGATTCAAGTGCTGAGCTTGGAAGGGTTGATTCAAAACCTACAAAGTAGCGACAATGCGGCTCTTAACCAAATCTTCCTGATGCCCACTCAAGAAACGCTCACCTTTATTCGATCGCTCCAACCTGCTGCGGGTCAGCCGCCTGCCGCGGGTCAGCCTGCTCAAGGTCAGCGACCCAATACCCCTGCCAACCCTAATCGCCGCAATCCTGCTGCCCGTCCGGCTCCAGCGCCTCAGGCACAGCCTTAGGTAGCTCGTCTACCACAGTAGAGTTTAGGTTTAAGGGGTCAGAGTTTTGTAGAAATTCTGACCCTTTTTGCGGGGTTTTTACCTTGTCAAACCGAGAGACGGCTGGGCAATCCTGGATATACCACCGCCAAGGAATATCTGCGCCTTGCGTCAAGCCAATTCGAGTGGTTTGAACAAACTGAATGACTTGGCGATCGTATTCCTGCTGAAAGTTTTTAGTCCGATGCTCCAGCCATAGAGCGGAGTTGGGTTGAAAGGGCTGTGCCGTCAGGCTTAAATCAATCTTTAATGCTCGACAAAGTTTTCCAGGGCCTGCTGCCACTAGATAAGGTTTTTTAATGGGTTGGGGAGTAATCCAATCGGGTATTGCTTCTAATTGCAGTGCCCGAATCAAAACGGCGCTAGGCACCCCCTCTAGGTCAGTCACCACATTTAAACAGTGATACATGCCGTAAATCAAATACACATAGCTCATTCCGGCTGCCCCAAACATGACTCTATTTCGGACAGTTTGACGCCGATAAGCATGGCAGGCTGGGTCGCCAGGAGCATAAGCCTCTGTTTCTACAATCAACCCCCGAAAGATCTGTCCATCAGGAAATTGGCGCACCAGAGTACAGCCCAGTAGGTCGGGGGCGACTTCTGGAGAAGGACGAGAAAGCCAGCTTGGAGCAATATTTTTAGCAGTCAATCGTCTCAAAGTTTCTGGGATTCTAAAGATTGTTAGTCAACAGATTCAAATTCTGACATTTTCAGGTCACAATCTAGACTGCATCAACTAACGGATGTTTGATATCAGCATTTTCTACAAGGTAAGACTTTAACAACCTATGGATGTCAAAACTATTTTGCTTGGACTAACCCCTGTTTTTATTATTGCCTGCCTGTTTTTTGGAACCCGTAACGGATTCTACGACTCCGACAATTATCATGGCAATGGCTCTGCTCACTAGGGGCATGGCATGGATCAACTTGAATGCTTTCCGTACAGCGTTGGTAGCGCGCAGGAAGGAGTTTGCTTACTGATCCGCATGGGCCCTTACCGGGTTCTCCTAGACTGCGGGCTGAGCGATCCGGCTTGGATGTCAGACCGAGAGCTTTTGCGATCGGTTGATTTAGTGCTGTGTAGCCATGCCCACTCTGACCATGCTAGAGGGTTACTGGCGTTGAACCGAGCGTTTCCACAGTTGCCCATTTGTGCCAGTGAGGTAACGGCTCAACTTCTGCCGCTGAATTGGCTTAACGAAGAGGTTCCACTCTTCTGTCAGGCGCTGCCCTGGCGATCGCCCATTGAGTTTAAGGACGGACTCACGGTTGAGCTATATCCTGCCGGGCATCTTCCCGGCGCTGCTGCTATTTTTCTCACCTACAAAACTGCCCTCCGCACTTACAGCCTGTTCTACACCGGAGACTTTCTGCTTTCCAATTCTCGCTTAGTCGATGGGTTGCCGTTAGAGGAGGTGCGTGGACTAAGACCTGATGTCTTGATAGTAGAAGGGAGCTATGGCACTGCCCGCTATCCCCATCGTAAACAGCAAGAAAACCAGCTTGCCGAACGAATTAGTCGGGCAATGGGCGATCGTCAATCCATCCTCCTGCCCACCCCTACCTTAGGACTGGGACAGGAACTCTTAATGCTACTCCGGAGTCACCACCACTTTACGGGACAAGATCTAGACATCTGGGTTGATGGTAGTGTGGCTCTTGGCTGTGATGCCTACCTCGAAATGCTGCCCCACTTCCCCAGTTCTGTCCAAAACTTTGCTCGCCACCAGCCCCTATTTTGGGATGAACGCATTCGCCCTCGCGTCCGTCGCTTACCGCCCAATGCAACTGTGCCATCACCTTGCATTATTTTGACCGACAAAGATAAAGATCTAAGCCAATATTTACTGGCAGAGAAGGATGCCCAATCCTGGCTGATCTTGGTTCCTCATCAGCCCAGTCAGATGGGTTCTGAGGAATCTACCTTCAGCCAAACCCTACAAAATTCGCCGACACTCCAATCTGCGATTCTAGCCGGACGCATCACGCTTGAGTCCTATCTCTTAGCAGACCACTGCGACTGCTCTGGCACCACCCAACTGATTCACAATCTTCGCCCTCAACACGTCGTATTTATACACGGCGCTCCCGCCTATCTCAACGACCTCTCCAGCCTCGAAGAACTCCACAATCGCTACCATCTCCATACTCCTGCGGCTGGCATTAATGTTAAGCTTCCCATTGGCGAAACTTTCCTTCAGCCTGCTCCCCCTGAAACTCACTATGAGGGCGAACTGACCGAGCAACCTGGCATTCTCATTTCCCTCCCCGATACGGTCACTGCTGATCCTCGTTGGCAAAACCTGGCAGACACAGGGATTGTTGAGGTTCGGTGGCAGGGCGAGGAACTGGTATTACGGGGCATGACTCAGCGGGAATTACTGAGGAAAAATCAGGATATGGGGGTGCAAACAGATGTGGAATGCTGCGAAAATTGCGTTCATTGCCGTAGTCAACGCTGCTGGAATCAGGCTTCGCCGCTGTTTGGGTTCAAAGTCACTCCTGATGGATATTGTCCTGTGTTTGAAGCAGCGCAATGGGTTCAGCCCGAAGCTTAGCCAATTTTTTGGCAAAATTTAACTCAGAAGTTCAGGCAATAAAAGGGCAAGCAAAGGGAAAGACTTGGACAAGGAGTCCTTTAATTGATCTTTATATTGGCTCACCAGACTCGTTAGAAATACTAGCCTCAAAGTCAAATTTTCATGCTTAAATTCAGGCTAGTCCCTTTGCAGTGAAGCCTGAACATGCCTGCTCCGCAGACCTTTCGTGCAGACAATATCTGACTTAAATATTATGGCTCCAGTGACGACCGATCGCCCGCCTACTCCGTCTCGGGCTGCCCCATCTTCTGCTTCCACACCATCCTCAGCCGCTACTCCACGCCAGCCCGCGCCCGCTGTGATAGTGCGGCTACAGCAAGTCACCAAGATTTATGACAATGGATGTCCAGCCTTGCTCGATGTCAACTTGCAAATTCGCAAAGGTGATTTTTTGTTTATTACCGGAGCTTCCGGCTCTGGCAAATCAACGCTCTTAAAGCTGCTTTACGGCGAAGAACGCTCCACTCAAGGCGAAGTATTTGTAAACACTGTTGGCTTGACCAATCTGCGAGGCAACGAGCTTTCTAAGCTCCGCCGTCAAATTGGGGTTGTTTTTCAAGATTATAAGCTGATCCCTCGACGCACCGTTTCTGAAAATGTGGCGATCGTGCTGTGGGCGCAGGGGTTTACCCGCAAAGAAGTTCAGCGTCGTTTGTTGCCAACCCTAAAAATGGTGGGCTTGCAGGAAAAAGCCGATTGTTTTCCAGAGCAGTTGTCGGGTGGAGAGCAGCAACGGGTCAGTATTGCACGAGCAGTGGTGAACACGCCGCCCATTTTGCTTGCTGATGAGCCAACCGGAAACCTTGACCCTGACAATTCCTGGCAGGTTATTAAAATTTTGCAAAAGCTTAATTCTATTGGCATCACAGTCATTGTGACCACGCACGATGAGCAGCTTGTAAAGATGTCTGAGCATCCAGTAATGCAAATTCGTAATGGCAAGCTGTTTCGGGCTAAGGGCTGACTTTTTGCACTAAGAATCTTTTGAGTTCAACTGGGCAAGCCGATCGCGAATTTTCTGCAACTGCGCCTGCGAGTCAACAGGCATTCGGGGCATTGGCAGTTCTGGGTTGGGCCACAGAGGCATGTCTTCACAGGGACAACCTGGCGATCGCACCCCAATGCTAAGGATAGGGATAGGCATTTCGCAGCGGGCGCAGGCAGCAACGTCCCACTCAGAGGAAAGTAATTGCTCAATCGTTTGATCTGTTCCTTCCAGGTAACAGTTTTTGCCATGAGACTGCATCACGCTCTGCCAGCACGCCTCAAACGCTGAACTGTAGCGATCGCCCTGAATCACTGGTTTAGGTAATTGCAAGTCTTGCCTGTTTTTGATAATCAAGCCCTTACCTAACTGAAACCAGAACGCAAGATACTGCTTAACCTGATCTGTAGAAGCCATAGTCTCCAATTGGGCGATCGAAATCCGATGCTGTCGCTTTTACTAATACTAAAGAATCTGCATTTGCTCTACCCTTTAAAATCCGTAGTAAAGCTTAAGATCTTACTGTCTTCCTAAGGGAGTTCCGAGTTGGGTTAGATTTAAAGCGTAGCCTGCGGTCACGAGATAAACTGTATCAGCGATCGCTCCGACTTGGCGAGTAAGATGACCCAAGCGATCGCGAAATAATCGTCCCATTGGGTAAGCAGGCACAACGCCCCAGCCTGTTTCTTCCGCCACCAAAATAATTGAGCCAGACGTTTGCTCTAAGCTTATTAATAAATTCTGAACTGTTTGTTGCCAGGCGGATTCATCCTGCTCCAAGCAATTTGCGACCCAAGTCCCTAGCGAATCTACCAACAAGCACTCAGAAGCTTCTGCCGATTGAATTGTGACAGCCACCTCCACAGGGATTGCCAAAGTTTTCCAATGGGCTGGACGACGCTGCTGATGCAAGGCAATTCGGTTTTGCCACTCTGAGTCATCTGGGTCAGTCTGAGCCGTTGCTACATAGCTCACAGCCTTTCCCGATTGAGTCGCTAGTCCTTCAGCCCACTCACTTTTGCCCGATCGACAAGAGCCCGTAACCAAAATGATGTAGTTTTTCTGATTTGAGTAGACATTCATGAAGAAACTTTGGCGTAATCAGTACTTGTCGCTAAGATGACCTAAATTTTTTGGGTCGAGCCTTCCTCCAAAGAAGTTTTAACTTAGAATTTAACTGTAAACCGTGTTGTTACGAGAGTTCTATGCTCAGCATTAAGCGTAAACGGTAGAAATACAGTGTGTCCGTGCCCTCATTTTCGGGTAAGGCTATATGTTACTAACGTACCAACTGCTCTAAAACTTGATACTTCTGGAACGAGGCAACTATGAAATTTGGATTGCAACGGATTGGGGCAATGCTAGAGCAACTTAATATTCAGAGTGATGAACCATCTACCTCTACCGCTTCTAGCATGGTTACTCATCCAATTGCCGCCTCTACGCCTCAGAAGATTTCAACTTCCTTTTCCCAACCCTCAACCTCTCCCTCTCAGCCCTATCCTGAGCCTCAGGCAGTACCACCCGGAGCGCCCGACGGTGGTGTTGCCCTTTCTGCTGTAAGCGCGTCTTCGCCTGAAAGGGTACAACCTTTTCCAGTTCAACTGACTTCACCCCTCGCGTTACCTCATGCAAAAGCTGTCAGTGTGAGTCATCATCGCCACGCAACCAACCCTAATCTGGCAATGAGTCTGCTAAAAGACATTGAAACGACGGTTGTAACCTGGCAATTAGAGCTAGAGCAAATCATTCTGCAAATTCAAGCAGTATATGCAGACGGTCCGATTGTAGAGGGTTGGCTAGAGTCACAGGCAAGCCATGTTCAGTCCCAGACAAGTGCATCCCCGGCGGCTACAGCAACATTGCGTTATGGAGAAGTGGATCGGTTGATGGATTACGTCGAAGCCATTTGCCACTCCAATCAAGTGCCACAAAGTCAGGCAACGCAAAGTCAGCTACAACCTTCTACTCAACCTACTTCCACTCAACCTACTGAAGAATCATCTTGTACTGCGTATCGCCTCTGTGGTTTAGATGCTGATGGTCGGCTTTGGAGCCGTTCTTGCCCAACTCAGCAAGTTCCCTATGTCAGCTTGGCGATCGCCCGTTACCAAAAGCTTCGCATTCTTTTAAGCCAAAAGCAGACGCTAGAAAACCGCCTCAACCAACTCATTCAGAGTCTTACTGGTCTCAGTGGACAGATCCAAAAATCTTAGCCAAAGCGCCTCAGTGATCAGGGCAGGTGTCGTTAGCGAACTAGTTATCCTGGGCATTCTAGGGGCTAGCTGATTCGTCTGCAAGGCTTAAACTTATGCCCGATCCGCAGATTTCTGCAATTATTTGCACCCATAACCGTGCGCAATATCTGGGAGCAGCTATCGATAGCTTGCTCAGCCAAGATTTCACCGAAGAATACGAAGTTATTGTAGTGGACAATGCCTCCAGCGATCGCACTCGTGAGGTCATTGAGGCACGGTTGTCCCATCCTCGGCTGCGCTATGTCCATGAGTCTGTTCTAGGACTGTCGGTGGCACGAAACACGGGCGCAAAGCAAGCGCTCAGCCCAATTTTGGCTTACTTGGATGATGATGCAGTCGCTAGCCCCCAGTGGCTACAAGTTTTGCATGATGCTTATCAAACTAATGAAAAGTTGGCGATCGCAGGCGGGAAGGTGACCTTGCTTTGGGCAGAAGGCATGGAGCCACCTCGCTGGCTTTCCTCAGGTTTAGCTGGAAATTTGGGAGCTTATGACCTGGGCGATGCGATCGTTTATATCGATCGCCCAGGTCTGACCCCTCGAGGCTTGAACTACTCGGTTCGTCAAAGCTTCTTAAAGCAGATTGGCGGTTTCGATGTGAATTTGGGACGGGTAGGCAAGAATCTTCTATCGAACGAAGAGCTTGTCATGACAGAGCGAGCACTGGAACTCGGATGGCAGGTTGCTTATCTACCTACGGCTTTGGTTGCCCATAACGTTGCACCCGAAAGGGTTCGGCGGCAGTGGTTTCTGCACCGGGGTTGGTGGCAAGGAATGAGTGAGTGCTACCGCGAACAGTTGGCGGGTCGGGCAGGGGTAGGACAGTTGCCCCGTGGCAGCGAAAAGTTCTTGCGTGGGCTCTACCGATCGCTCATTCATTGGCACGATCCGGCTCAGAGCTTTGATGATTTTGCCTATGCCTATGGACAAGTCGGGTACCTGAAAGCAGCGATTCAAGGAATATTCTCTAGAAATAAGTAAGTTTTTAGAGGATATGTCCAGAGACGTTGCTCTGATGGGATCTAGGTAGCGGGTTTTGGGATTGGTTTTTGTCCTTCTTATTCTTTTCTTATGAAACTTCCTGTGTCTGTTTTGATTCCTGCCAAAAATGAGCAAGAAAATTTGTCGGCTTGCCTGGCAAGTGTAGCGATCGCCGATGAAGTGTTTGTAGTCGATTCCCAGAGTAGCGATCGTTCTGTTGAAATTTCTGAAAGCTATGGGGCGCAAGTCGTGCAGTTCCAGTTCAATGGACGCTGGCCTAAAAAGAAAAACTGGTCTTTAGAAAATTTGCCCTTCCGCAATGAATGGGTGCTGATTGTAGATTGCGATGAGCGCATTACTCCAGAATTGTGGAGCGAAATTGAAAAAGCGATTCAAAATCCTGACTGCGATGGCTATTACCTCAACCGCAAGGTGTTCTTTTTAGGCAAATGGATTCGGTTTGGGGGCAAGTACCCTGACTGGAACCTGCGCCTATTTCGCCATGCTAAAGGACGCTACGAAAACCTTAACACTGAAGAAATTCGCAATACAGGAGACAACGAAGTTCATGAACATGTGGTTTTGAAAGGAAAAGTTGGCTACTTGCAAAGCGACATGTTGCACATTGACTTTAAAGACATGTTTCATTGGCTAGAGCGTCACAATCGCTATTCTAACTGGGAAGCCCGAGTTTACTACAACTTACTGATGGGCATGGAAGAAGGCGGAACGATTGGTGCCAATTTATTTGGCGATTCTGTGCAGCGAAAACGCTTCTTGAAACGAATTTGGATCCGGTTACCGTTCAAGCCATTCCTGAGGTTTATTTTGGCGTATTTTATTCGCCTAGGATTTTTAGATGGCAAGGCAGGGCTGATTTATGCTCAGCTTCTGAGTCAGTATGAGTACCAGATTGGAGTCAAGCTTTATGAGTTGCAGTATGGCGGACGGTTAAACAAAACGCCTCCCCTGGGTTCGTCTGTTCCTCAAGTTAGCGGAGAAGGATAGGAGCATGAACAGTGAGCATTGGATTAATTGGATGCCAGAATCGCCTCAACCGTCTACCGAACTTTTGCTAAGACAGGATGAACCTGCTCAGGTTGATTTGCGTTGCTATGACCAGTCTTGGTTTGATCGAGGGCGATCGGGTTGGTATATTTTGCTGTGGTGGCTAGTGCAAGCGATCGCTTTTCCTCTAACACCTCACTCTTTCCATATCGCTCGGATATTTCTTCTCCGACTCTTTGGCGCTCGCATTGGTCAAGGGGTTAGCATTCGTCCAACGGCACGCTTTACCTATCCTTGGAAAGTTGACATTGGCGACTATAGCTGGATTGGCGATGACGTTGTGCTGTATAGCCTAGATAAAATTACCATTGGAGAACATTGCGTTATTTCGCAGAAAAGCTACCTGTGTACTGGCAGCCATGATCTTCATGATCCAGCATTTGGGTTAAAAACAGCGGCGATCGCTATTGGCAACGGAGCCTGGGTAGCGGCAGATTGCTTCATTGCGCCCGGTGTTCAAATTGGGGCAAATGCCGTCATTGGTGCCCGTAGCAATGTCCTTTCTAACATCCCCAATCAACAGGTATGCTGGGGCAGTCCTTGTCGTCCTCGTTATTTCCGAACCTATGCTCAGTGAGGAGTGTGAGCCAGGGTTAAAGCCCGGATTTGCTCAATTCGCTCCTGCACCTCACCTCGGTTAATTCGGTAGCTGAGAGGATGAGCAATTAACCGAGCCGTACTTTCAAATAGGCGATCGATTTCAACCAAGTTATTTTCTTTGAGGGTTTTGCCCGATGCCACTAAATCTACGATCGCCTCTGACATCCCTGTAATCGGCCCTAACTCTACCGAGCCATACAGCGGCACAATTTCAACAGGCAGATCTAGCTCGTTGAAGAACTCTCCGGCGCATTGCACAAACTTACTAGCCACTCGGCTATGGGGCGGTAACTCCAACGCTGAGCGATAAGGGCTAGAAGCTTTGACCGCCACCGACAAGCGACAATGCCCAAACCCCAAATCGACGAGATGGGCAACTTGGGGTCGTTTCTCTCGCAAAATGTCGTAACCGACGATTCCCAACTGTGCCTGACCATATTCCACGTACACGGGCACATCATAATTACGCACTAGCAGGGCTTTAGCAGTGTGGTTAGTGTCCCAAATTTCTAGCTGGCGATTGGAATCATCTAAAAAGGCGCTAAAGTCTAAGCCAATGGATTGGAATAAGCGGATGCTGTCTTTCAGCAGCCCGCCTTTAGGAAGCGCAACGGTAATCATGCCTGATAGTCTCTAATTCTCCCCACTTAGCTTACGACGAAACACCTCATTCATTTGCTTATGTCCTTCTTCGTTGTCTGGAAAGTTGTACCAGGTCGCTTCTGCATCGGGGCTACGACGACTGAGCAAGATTTCAAAAGCTTCATTGTCGTCTCGATGGGCTAATACATAGGCAATCAGATCTTGACGAGGCATGATTTCAAAGTTCGGTTTCATTCAAAAATCTCCAAATACCATCACGAGAGATGAGGATTTCCATATTTTCGTCGGCAAGAATGTAGATACTGCCCATATCGCTGTTAAACCGGAATAACAAGATATTTCGGTAGTAATTTGACAACATTTGACAACATTTGACAAACACGAATGCAGGCGAAGCCTTGCTCGGTAGTAGGAAGAATAGTATTTTCCTCAATTGTGACATGATTATTTTTGCATGTTCATAGAATAAGGGATCGCTCGAACAAGCCCTTTGCCCAGTAATGGATACTTACGAACCCAGGACTATTTTCCTTGACCTATTAGTCGCATTTTGAGTTAATTTTGTGGAGTTCACCTGCCCACCCAGTTTAGAAAAAAGACATCTATTATGACCCTGGAATATCCTGATGATTTGAAATATTTGGATAGTCACGAATATGCCCGCCTTGATGGTGAAATTGCTACCATTGGCATCTCGGCGTTTGCCATTGATCAACTGGGCGACATTGTATTTTTAGAGTTGCCCGACGTGGGAGAGGCGATCGCTCAAGGTGAAACCTTCGGTACAGTCGAATCAGTCAAAGCCGTTGAAGACCTGAAAGCTCCTCTCTCTGGCACCGTGATCGAGCGCAATAATGCAGTCATCGAAGCCCCAGAACAACTGGCTGAAGATCCCTACGGTGAAGCTTGGATGTTAAAAATCCGCGTCAACGACAGCGATGAACTAGACGATGCTCTGTCTGCCGATGAGTACCGGGCACTGACAGAAGGGGAATAACATCGGCAGGGATGGCTAAGGCGATCGCGCTGGAAGCATTCCCTATCAATATGCAGAAAATATGCAGAGACTTCGTTGCAAAATATTGTGCAAATGGTTAAACCTTATTTAATCCCTCTGTTCTGATACCTCTATTCAAGGCTCCTCCATGACTTCAGAGTTCTCTGTTTCTGTCCAAAGCCCAGATTCAAATTCAGTCGATATTTCAGAATCATTTGTTGCTCTGTCTAATGGAGATACCAGACCAATTTCCGCCAATATAGGTGCTACTGATTGGCAAGTCCATGATTTTGGACGTAGGCATATTGGACCCCAGGCAGATGACATTCAACATATGCTGTCCTATCTGGGTTTTGGGTCGCTCCAAGGCTTGATGGAGGCGACTGTTCCAGCAGGTATCCGACTACAACGACCATTACAGCTAGGAGAGGGACGGACTGAGCGAGAAGTTCTGCAAGGGTTGAAAGCGATCGCCACCCAAAATCAAATCTTCCGTTCCTACATTGGCATGGGCTACTCCAACTGCATTACGCCCCCGGTGATTCAACGCAATATTTTGGAAAACCCCGGTTGGTATACCCAATACACTCCTTACCAGCCCGAAATTTCTCAAGGACGCTTGGAGGCTCTTCTCAACTACCAAACGATGGTAACCGACCTAACTGGACTAGAAATTGCCAACGCCTCCCTGCTTGATGAAGGCACCGCTGCCGCTGAAGCCATGACTTTAAGCTACGGGCAATACAAAGGGGAATCCAAAGCATTTTGGATATCTGAAGCCTGTCATCCTCAAACCATTGATGTTGTCAAAACGCGAGCGATTCCACTTGGAATTGAGGTGATTGTGGGCGATCACCGTACCTTTGCCTTCGAGCAACCAGTTTTTGGAGTGCTGTTGCAGTATCCTGCCACCGATGGAGCAATTTATGACTATCAAGCCTTTATTGAACAGGCGCATGAGTCTGGTGCATTGGTGACTGTGGCGGCTGACTTGCTGAGCCTAACCTTGCTGAAGCCCCCCGGAGAATTTGGGGCAGATATCGCGGTCGGTAATACTCAACGCTTCGGTGTGCCCTTGGGCTATGGCGGACCTCATGCAGCATACTTTGCAACTAAAGAAGCGTATAAGCGACAGTTACCTGGCAGGTTAGTGGGTGTTTCTAGAGATGTGTCAGGGCATCTTGCGTTGCGTTTGGCGCTCCAGACTCGTGAGCAACATATTCGGCGTGATAAAGCGACCAGTAATATTTGTACGGCGCAGGTTTTGTTGGCGGTGATGGCTGGAATGTATGCGGTGTATCACGGTGCGCGTGGGTTAAGACAAATTGCTGAGACGATTCATCAACAAACGGTGACGTTGGCAAATGGATTGAAAGCACTGGGCTTTAGGTTGGGTGATGCGCCGTTTTTCGACACACTGCGGGTAGAAGTCGCTGATCGGCAAGCGGAGATGATGGCAGGAGCGATCGCCAAGCGCATTAATCTACGAGCTATTGGAGACGGGGCGATCGGGATTTCGTTAGATGAAACGACGACCTCGGATGATTTGTTTGATCTATTAAAAATTTTTGGCGGCGAGGATGGACAGCTACGAGCAGCTAGCCAGTCGGATAATTGGGGAAAACTGGCTCGGACTACGCCTTATTTAACTCATCCTGTTTTTAATACCTACCACTCTGAAACCGAACTACTGCGGTATATGTATCGGTTGCAAATGAAGGATCTATCCTTGGCAACGGCAATGATTCCGCTTGGCTCTTGCACGATGAAACTCAATGCCACCTCCGAGATGATTCCGGTGACTTGGGCAGAGTTTGGGCAAATTCACCCCTTTGCGCCCTTAGACCAAGCACGAGGCTACCAAATTATGTTCCGGCAGTTGGAAGAATGGCTGGCTGAGATTACGGGGTTTGCCGGAATTTCCCTTCAGCCTAATGCAGGTTCACAGGGCGAGTACACGGGCTTATTGGTAATTCGTCAATACCACAAGCAGCGTGGTGAAGAGCATCGCAATCTCTGTCTAATTCCTGAATCTGCCCACGGTACTAATCCTGCAAGTGCAGTGATGGCAGGCATGAAGGTTGTGCCTGTGGCTTGCGATCGCAATGGCAATATCGATATTGCTGACTTACAAGCTAAAGCCGAGAAACACAAGGATAATCTTTCTGCCCTAATGGTTACGTATCCTTCCACCCATGGAGTTTTTGAGGAAGGCATTCAAGAGATTTGCGCGATCGTTCATGCGAACGGCGGACAAGTTTACATGGATGGAGCCAACATGAATGCTCAAGTGGGGCTATGCCGTCCGGCAGATTTTGGCGCAGATGTTTGTCATCTCAATCTCCACAAAACATTTTGCATTCCCCATGGTGGCGGCGGTCCAGGCATGGGTCCAATTGGTGTCCAGGCTCATCTAGTACCGTTCTTACCAGGACATTCAGTAGTCGATATGGATGGCACGGGAGAGCGATCGCCGAGAATTGGGGCGGTTTCATCGGCTCCTTGGGGCAGTGGTAGCATTCTGCCAATTTCTTGGGTGTATATTGCGCTGATGGGAAGTGCCGGATTAACAAAGGCAACTCAGGTGGCAATTCTCAATGCGAATTACATTGCCAAACGATTAGAGAACCATTACCCCATTCTTTATAAAGGGAAGGGGAATTTGGTGGCGCACGAGTGCATTCTCGATTTGCGGGAGTTTAAGAGAACAGCAGCGATCGAAGTAGATGATATTGCCAAACGCCTGATTGACTACGGCTTCCATCCGCCCACGGTTTCCTGGCCTGTTGCTGGAACTGTAATGGTAGAGCCAACTGAAAGCGAATCTTTGCAAGAACTCGATCGCTTTTGTGATGCCATGATTGCGATCCGCGAAGAAATCCGCGAAATTGAGCAAGGTTTAGTAGACAAGCAGAACAACTTGTTGAAGAACGCACCCCACACGGCAGCAAGTTTGCTCACTGAAGAATGGGATCGTCCTTACACTCGTCAGCGAGCGGCTTATCCAACGCCTTGGACAAGAGAAAACAAGTTTTGGGCAGCGGTCGGACGGGTTGATAATGCCTATGGCGATCGCAATCTTGTGTGCTCTTGTCTGCCAATGGAGGCTTATATCAAGGCGTAGATTCTGGAGTGCTTAGCCTCTTGTGATCAAAGGCGATCGTCAGAGGCTGAATATTTTACTAAGGTAGAGCTACAGCATTACGCGATCGCTGTTGTGATGTGGAGTGCGATCGCATTGACGGTTGTAGGATTAATTTGGTTTAGTCAGGCGTTGTCGAAGCTGAGGGTATAATGCGACAACATTTGGCGAGGTCATGTTGGGCATCAGAGTAAATCTTCTTCAGACAGGTTGGCGATTTTCACCAAGGCTTTCAAGGTTCCAACTTTCAGATCTTGATTACGATGAACAGGAATTGATAGGATCTTATCTACTTCAGGGTTTTCGTAGATGTGATGGCTGCCAGTAATTCTTCGTAAAACCCAGCCTCTTTGCTCCACAATCTTACACAGCCGCTTGCCAAAGATAGATTTCATACTGCAATTTCGACAACTTGAGCCGTTGATTCTACTGCATTACGACTATTGGCAACATCAAGCCAACCTTCGATCGCGTCCTTTAAGTTAGCTGTTACTTCCTCCATCGTGTCCCCTTCAGTAATGCAGCCAGGAAGTGCAGGCACCTCTGCCCAGTAACCACCTTCTTCTGCGGGATGAATGATTGCTCTGATTTTCATAATCCTCTTGTTGATCGGATGGAAGCTTTTCAACTTGGGCGACCCTTGCAGTATCTGTGAAGCAGTTAAGTCATTGTTCAATAGCCGTAAACACAGAAATATCAGCCTCTTAACTTTAGGGGAAGGCGTTGCTGAAAGAGTAATGAACTAAGCTGGCAGAGGAACTGTCCGATACTTCAAGTAGTGAAGCAGCAACCGGAGCGAACATTTCAACATCTCAACCGACTTGGAATAGCACAAGGTCTTGCGGTACAACCGGGCTAAGTAGTGCCGTAGGCGGGTGTTCTCTCCCTCCACGCGAGTCATATAAGTCTTACTGACAATCTGGTCGCCCTCTTCAATGAACATCGGGTACATCTTCCACCCATCAGTGACGTAGAAGAAGCATTGCCAGCATTTGACAATCGACCACAAGTGCTGGAACGTTTTAGCACTGCGGTCTCCGATGACCCACGCTAAAATCCCAGGTTGCTGATGATTCACCGCTGTCCAAATCCACAGTTTGTTGTGCTTTTTGCGCACAAAGGTTTGTAGTTCGTCGAGGTCAGTGACTTCTGGGATTTCTTCTGCTTCTGGAGCATCGCGCAGTTGATGACCTGCTGCTCGAATCCAGTGCATCACAGTGGTATGGTGAATCTCGGTGACTCGTTCGATCCCTCGCAATCCCATGCCGTTGAGAGACATCTTAAGGCAGAGTTGCTTGACCTCATCGGGGTAGCGCCAAGGACGGTAGGACTCGAGAAACTGACGACCGCACTGCTTGCACTTGTAGCATTGTCTGTCTCGACGATGCCCATTTTTAGCAGTTTGAGGGGAGTGACATTGAGGACATTGCATCCTTCTACTTTACCAAATTGAGCATTACTCTTCCAGCAACGCCCTATTTCTTTATGACTTCGGTGCATTCCGCTGGGCTGCTAGGAAAAGCGATCGCCCTTCATCCCATGCGATAGAAGTGATGCTACTGTGGGGCGATCGCTTCTATCTCTCAGGCTTACAATCTCCATAAAACTAAGTACTTCCAGGTCAAGGTAGATCAGATCACTAGCTCAGACTACATCATTAACCTTCTGCACAAGCTGCCGAGTCTCTGTCATGCTCACCCCCATTTACCCAAAGTTCATACTCACTAATATCCACATCTTTATTCCAAACAATCCCGTAGCCACCCGGTTCAAGGCTAAAGTTCTTGAAAAAACCAGGATTTTGCAGCGGCGCAAACATTGGCTTGCTGAACAATTGGGAGATATCGTATTCTTTGATTTCTTGATTGTCAAACTCAATGACTAAAGTGCTATTTCCGATAGCACGAGCCGCAATAATCCTAGGGGGTTTCATCAATAGAACTCACAATTATTTCAAAAGTGGCAGCTTATGAAACTCTTGACTATAAGCGCGATCGCCACTATGGAGGCTGAATGTCATCCAGCATCAGTTGCAGATTTGGCAGCAGTTGAGATTGAATCGATTCTCCAAGGCGATATTGCTGCTGCTGATAGGTTTCGTTAACTAATTGGCAAAGCGTTAAGGTCGGTTGTTTGGGCTTGCCGATAAACTGCCAACCCCCTAAACCGCGAAAGTCTATAATCCAATATTCTGGGATGCCCAATAGTGCGTACTCCTCCACTTTTCGAGCATAGTCGTCTTGCCAGTTGGTACTCACCACTTCTACTACTAGCTTGATCGTATTGCCATTGCAAATAACGGGTTCTTTTTGCCAGCGCGGTTCTTGCTTAAGGTTTGCTGCATCAAGCACAATTACATCAGGACGAAGGGCTGTGGCTTCAGCAGCAGGCGGCTGAATTAGACAATTTTTGGGAATGAGCCAATTTAAGTTAACCCGTAGAATCTCAGCATAAATTCTGCCTGCCACGCTGCCAGAAACAGATTCGTGCGACCCTGTCGGTTCCATGTCGCGCAGTTCCCCGTCAATGAGTTCGTAGCGAGAATTGTCGCCGTATTGAGTCAGGAAGTCCTCGAAAGCGAGCAGCTTGGATGATGTATAAGCCATGGAGAGTGCTTGGAGAGATAGCTGTCTAGAAACTTTAATAGGCACTGTGCCCATCCTACCGAATATCATCCAAGTCGATCGCTTTTGAACCGCCTTGCTCTAGCTGCCGAAGAACGCTACCTAACTGCACCCAAACCAATAGCCCAATCAAAACAGTCATAGGTAACGCCAAGGCATAGCCAATCGACGTGGTAAACCCAAAAATGGTAACACCTGATGCCAAAAATACGCAAATTCCGCCACACATTCCTAGGAAGGGTAGCCTGAGAGCCATGCCTTTAAGATTCGCCAAAGTCCGGGTCGAACGATTAAGCTTCCAATCTTGCGCAGACTGTTTGAGTGTTGCCTCGAATGCTAAGCCAGAGGTAATACCTGCCAGCAAGCCAGCCACAAGTAGGAAGTAGGGTGGATCGTAATACAAAGGTGACTCCTTGATGAAAAGTTAGGCTTTCGGAAAAGCTAAAGTTTAGGGGAAGCAAAAAGAGACATAGCTGGAATGAAAGTTGCGGCTCTTTGAACCGAGAGTTCAGTCAGCGCTCCCCAGGCAGCATTAAACAAGCGACCGGGCTTAACGTCTTCTTTAATTAACTTCCAAAGGCGCTGTACTTCTTCAGTGTGAAGGCGATCGTCTTCGATTAACGCCAGAATTAGCTGCCTTCTCAAGATCTGTCCTTCCTCCGACAAGAGGTATTGTAAGCCGAGTTGGGCAGTGGGCAGAATATCGAAGTTTGTATCAGAACGAGCGATCGCAATTAAGTTCTCCAATCGGTGCCACTGAAACTTGCCATCTTTAAATAACAATTCCAGCAATCGCTGCCGTAATTGGGGCGACTCACCGTTCAGCAACCGCCTTGCTACGTAAGGATATGCCACATCGACAATCTTAAAGTTTGGATCGAGAGTGAGCGCTAAACCTTCTTGTGTTACTAAAGAGCGAATGATCAGGGCAAAGTTAGCAGGAATGCGGAAAGGATAATCAAACATCAACTCTGAGAATTGATCAGTGACAGTTTTGAAGTTAAAGTCTTGAACGCTCTCGCCCAAGGCATTCCCTAAAACCGATTCTAATGCAGGAACAATGGGCAGAATGTCGGTGCCTGGAGCTAAAAAGCCTAACTTGATAAAGTCATTTGCCAGATCTTGATAGTCTTTATTAATTAAGTGAACAATGGCATCTACAAGGCTTTCTTTAGCAGCTTGATCGAGTTGATCCATCATGCCGAAGTCAATGTATGCCATTTGACCCTCAGGGGTGGCAAACAGGTTGCCGGGGTGAGGATCGGCATGGAAAAAGCCAAACTCTAGAAGCTGCTGAAGACCACAGGTTACGCCAATCTCGACGATCGCGTTAGTGTTTAAGCTAGATTCTTTCAGCTTAGGAAGCTCTGTTAGCTTATAGCCGTTGATCCATTCCAGCGTTAAAACATGCTGACTGCAATAGCGCCAGTAAATAGAGGGAACTTTAACCCGGTGATCGTTCTGAAAGTTAGCGGCAAAGCGCTCAGCATTGCGACCTTCATTGAGGTAATCAATCTCTTCAAACAGCTTTAAGCCAAACTCATCAACAATCAGCGTTAGATCGTGCCCCAGGTTGAGCGGTAGCCATGGAGCCAGCCAGCTTGCTCCCCAACGCATGAGGTAAAGGTCAAGGGTAATGGTGGGCAGAAGGTTAGGGCGCTGAACTTTGACGGCTACTTCTTCGCCGCTGTGCAGCCTTGCCTGGTAAACTTGCCCCAAACTAGCAGCCGCAACGGGTTGAGGTGAGATTTTGCTGAAGGCTTCATCAATGCTGCGATCGAGTTCTTGCTCAATAATGTTGAAAGCGATCGCTGTTGAAAAAGGCGGCAACTGGTCTTGGAGTTTAATCAGTTCGTCTAGAAAATCTTTGCGAATCAAGTCAGGACGAGTCGAGAGGGCTTGCCCCACTTTAATGAAGGTTGGCCCTAACCGAGTTAAAAGCTGGCGGAGTTGAGCCGCACGTTTCAGCTTGTTGGTTTCTGCCCGCTTAAACCAATCGTCGGATAGGACACTTAATATTAACCAGGCAAATGACCACACAATACCGAGGGCACGCCCTACAGATTTCCAGGGACGGAAGCGATAGTAACGGGCGATCGCCTCGGAATCGTAACGCTTCATCTGATTTAATTGTTGCTGACTCACCGTTTCTTATGCCTCTTTGACCAGGAATGTGAATTCATCCGTCGCTTAATGCCCCATTGCATCACTCACTTTCATCAGGAAGATCGCTTAGGGATGCGGACGGTCACTATTCAGCCTGATCGCCCGTTCATATAGCTTAATTACAGTATACAAAACTACAATTAATTCGATCGTTACATTAAGAAGTGTTTATTATTTTTTCTAAGAGAATTGGTGTTTTTTTATCTTTGATAGTCATAATCCCATAGAAGCTAGGTTTTAGGGAAATTTGTACGATTGGGCGATCGTAATCTCAGCCTCCCAGAAATAACCATTACTAATACGTAAACTAAATAATCGCTAAAACATATGAATTGATGGAGAGGTGCTGCCTAAGAATCCAAAAGAGACAGTGTGTCTGGGTGCTTTCCTGAAATGCTTAACGTTGAGATTATCATTCCTTAAACCGATACTGATAGTTTTTCACTATGGGTGAGGTGTGATCCATTAACGATTTTATCTTTATGGCTTTATGTTAAGCCGGGTTCGTAGGCAGATTAATAATCTTCAGTAGAGAGAATAAGAGACACTATGGCAGTCAATCGTAGACATTTCCTGATCTTTTTGGGTGCAGGTGCAGGAACGCTGGCGCTACACTCTTGCAGTAGAAATCCTTCTGTTTCTCTACCGTTTCAGGCTGAAGTTACTGGTGTTCAGGGTATTGCAGAACTAGGGTTCATCCCCATTAAGGGGACGATGCCTCTCAAAACCGATGGCTTAACGTTGGAAAAGCAACTCAGTGATTATGGTCAGTTTACAGTTCAAGATGATTTAGTGCTGCCTGAGGGGTTTACCTATGACATTGTGGCTTCTTGGGGCGATCGCGTAGGCGATTCTCGCTTTGGCTACAACAATGACTATATTTCTTTTGTCGAAACCTCTCCCAACCAAGGTTATCTAACTATTAACCACGAATATATCAGCGCTATTCCCTGGCTGGAAACCTTTGAGCAAGTGGTCGGGAAAACGCTGCCCGTTGCCGAAGTCAAGACGGCGGTAGAAGCAGCGGGTAAAGACGGCATCAACGCTTCTGCTATGCCTAATAACGATCCGATGAAGGCGAAAATCCTTGAGATTTGCAAAGAAGCGATGACGGATTTGGGCATTTCTGTGATCTCGGTGCGTCAGGAAACAGACGGTAAGTGGACGCGAACTTACTCTACCAACGATCGCTGCATTAACGGCATATCGGGTCTAGATAATCCCAGCCGTTTGCTTAAGTCGACAGGACCTGCGACCGCCATTTTCCGCAAGACGCAAGGACTTGGATACATCGATAAATTGGGCGATCGTATTGTCGGCACATTCAGCAACTGTGCGGGCGGCATTACCCCTTGGGGCACGTCCTTCAGCGCCGAAGAAAACTTCCAGAGCTATGTGCCTGAAGACGTCAATTCTGATGGAACTTCGCTGAATCCTTCCAAAAGGACTTTTGCCATTGACGCAGAAGAAATCGCGGGTATAGGAAATGTGTTTGGAATGGCGGGTAACAAGTACGGCTGGATGGTCGAAGTTGACCCCACCAACCCCGCCGACTACGGTACTAAGCACACTTGGCTAGGCAGGTTCCGTCATGAAGCCGTGGCAGTCAATGCGGTTGCTGGCAGGAAACTGGCGGTTTATTCAGGGTGCGATCGCCGTGGCGGTCACGTCTATAAGTTTGTCAGCACTGAAACCGTAACCGATATCACGAACAAACTCAACTCGCGCTTACTGGAATCGGGAATGCTTTACGCGGCAAAGTTCAATGGCGATGGCACGGGTCGCTGGATTGCGTTGCAAGCCGACACGCCGATCAATCCTGACCTACCCAGTGTGCATGTAGGCAAAATGATCACGCTGCCCAATCCCGATCGGGCGGCAGGGGGAAGCGTTAGGGTTGAAAACGATGCGGCGATCGCAGCCTACAAGCAACAGTTCAAAACTCTAGGCGATCTTTACCAAGGCACACCCGAAGAAAAGCAAGGCGCAATTTTAATTGATGCCCACTATGCGGCTAACGCTGCCGGAGCTACTTGCACTGCCCGTCCTGAAGATACCGACATGAGTCCTAACGGCGGTATGTTCGTTGCCTTTACTTCTGGTGCGTCTAGCAGCAGCGACGGCAGCCCCGATACCCGTGTGTTCAAAGGTCCCAACGGCGAAACCAGTTGGGAGCACGGTTGGGTGGTTCGCATTGATGAAATAGAGAACGATTCTGCTGCCATGACCTTCAAGTGGTCTTTGGTTGCCACTGGCGGTGAACCTGCTGAAGGGGGTATGGGCTTCTCCAACCCCGATAACCTCGCCTTCGACAAAAAGGGCAACCTCTGGATGGTCATGGATATGTCGAGCGCTAAGATTAACCAGCCTCTTCCAGCAGGGCGCATAGACAAGGACGGCAAGCCGCTTGAACAGTCTGACCTGCGAGCAGTTTATGGCAACAACTCCATTTGGTATATGCCCATGTCAGGTGCTAATGCCGGAAAGGCTTACCTATTTGGCTTTGGACCTATGGACGCGGAGATGACTGGACCATTCTTAGCGTCTGACCAGAAGACGCTGTTTATGGCGGCTCAGCATCCGGGTGAGACGAATGGGATGCGGAAAGGTATGGCTGCTGAGAGCCGTAAGGTGGCGATGAGAACTACTGATGGTAAAGAGTTCATGCAAACGCGTGAGGTGCCGATTGGGTCGAACTGGCCTGGGAAGCAGGCGAATACGCCGCCGAAGCCTTCGGTTGTCGCGATTCGGCGGACTGATGGGGGGACTGTGAGCTAGTTGGTTCGCGAATGGATGAGTGAGGGGGACTGGGCTTGGTTGAAACCGAGCCTTGAGGAGCTTCCCCTCAAATTTCCCTAGCAGGGGACGGTTGCGTCTCCTATACCTCTCCCAAACGGGACAATGGGGCAATGCGCTGGGTGAGCGGGTTGCCCCATTGTTGTTTATTGTTGTGGGAAGTTCATCAGGGACATCCAAAGCTATCCAAAGAACACGGGGAAATTGTTTTAGCTCGTCTATTTTTTCCTGCTTGAGCAAGATAGGTTTTCCATCTACTTGATATGCGCTGCCTAAACTACTTACCCGAAGCTCGGAAATAGCAGATGAGGGAAGATTATCTAAAAGTAAGTCGGCTAGTTTGACAAGCTTCCGAGCAGTCGTTTCACCAAACAAAGTAATGGTTAAGTGTATTTCAGAACGCGGAATTAAGGCATATCGCTCACAGATTTGCTGCTGAAATACATTCAGATTATCTGTAAGAGGCATGGCTAAGCTGAGGTGGGCGGTTTTGTAGACTTTTCAGACATGCTTTACTTTCTCTCTTACTTAGGTTGTTCTTTTTGAGCTAAGTAATAAATATCTGTTGCTCCATTTTCTTGAGAGTAACTGACTGCATGAATCTGCTTACCGGAGGCGTTCTTTAATAGAATCGGATGTTACTGAATTGCAGTTACAAATCCGGTTCCTTCCTAGGAGGGAGGGGGCTTTAAGCAGATTCATACTTTCAATTCAGCAACGCCTAAAATTGTGCCTTACCAACAAGGCTTGCAACGCATTGGCTATATTTTCTACCCAACAAGTCTAATCGTCGATTCGTTCGTTCTCGATCGCCACCTCAGGAAACAATAAGCTACACCCAACTGGAAGACTTGCTTGATGCGATGGACATGAGGGATCGTCTTTACAGTCAACATCTACTCTTGTATCAACGCCACATTGATGTTCAGAAGCGTTGCCTTGAGGAAAGTCAATGTCTAAGAATATAACTCTCCAATTTCCACTTGAGTCAACAGTTGCATCTTTGGTTTGACTTGATGGAGCAGAAACAATAGTTACACTAACAATGTCGCAATCAACTGCCGTACCAATTACAGTAATTGTGTTTCCTATTCGCTCAAGATTTGTTGCTGTAAGTTCGCTCATGTATTTCTTCTAACTCCAATTTTTAATAATGCTGTTCTGGACAAGCAAACTTTTTTTGCAGACTTACGCAATAACAGATAGCATTCCTGGTGTGGGTCTGTCAATCAAATATTGGTAGGTCATTAGCATGGGATAGGTCTTATGAATTTAACGTCAATTAGATGAAGAAATATACAGAAGTTGCTTGTGGCAAAGCATGATTTTGATTGCTGAGTAAATCGGTTCTATCGCATTACTGAATGATTGGTTAAGTCCTGGTTAAATGTTTTACTAATTAACGAGACTCGAACTGTGATCAGCATCCTTTGAGAAATTTACCTGCGCAACGGTTGTACAGTTTAGTGCAAGGGTATGAAGACTTTAATGACCATGACTACCTGCGCGTGATCCAGTGTTTGACATTGCGATCGGTTAACTGGATAGCCAGCATGATGATGCGTGCCTCTTGTGGGAAAAAACATTTTTGATCGCTGAGCCAGTCTTCTAGGTAAGGGCGGATTTTGCTGTTTGTACTTTTATTCAGCAACGCCCGATTCTTAAAGGAAATGCTTCACGATCGCATTGTGTCGAGTTGCAATGGCATTGTATCGAGTTGCAATGGCATTGTATCGAGTTGCAATGGCATTGTATCGAGTTGCAATGGCATTGTATCGAGTTGCAATGGCATTGTATCGAGTCGCGATCGTATTGAAAGTGAGAACATTGGCATTGTTTTAGGTCGCAATGGCATTGCAGAGGCGCGCAATTGAATGTTGAGCAGTGATAATGGCATGGGAGGGAGAGCGATCGCCTTTGCAGAGGCTACGACATAGAGATAATCATGCAGCCAGTCCAAGCTTCGCTTTCCAGCCTTGGAGTTTAGCATAACTCTCTTCCTGTCCTGACTTTGGAGGCATCTTAGCAATTTGAGCCAAACGTTCTCGATTTTTGTCTTCCCAGTATTCCTGCATCTCTTGGGTTGCTTGTAAAACAGTTTGGTATTCTGCTTCTACCTCAGCGCGGTTGGCATTGATGTAGAAGATTGCTGCATTGAGTTGTTCTTCTGTCAAAGGAAGCCAGTTCAGAATTAGCTTGGGTGTCCATCCCGCTGCAAGATGATCCATAACATCGTAGAGCGTGATGTGGGTACCTGCGATCGTTAATCCGCGTTTTGTACGAATAATAGATAGTTGCCCATTCGATACTGAAACCATACGCTTCACTCTTAAAAGCTGTCTCCATAATACCTTGATGCTCTGATGCAGAGTTTTATCAAGTCTCCAGCATTTGCAAGCGATATAGGCTGGAGTAAAGTCCACCTTGCTCCAAAAGCTCCTCATGGGTTCCTGATTCTGCAAGGTGACCTTGCTTGAGAACGAGAATGCGATCGACATTCCGAATCGTCGAAAGTCGGTGGGCAATAATAATGGCGGTGCGATCGACCAACAGCGTTTCCAATGCCTTTTGAATAGTGGACTCAGTACCCACATCTAAATTTGCGGTCGCCTCATCCAACACCAAAATTCCAGGATTACGAATTGCCGCACGGGCAAACGCCAAAAGCTGCTTCTCGCCGCCCGATAGATTAGTTCCTCGTTGACGAAGCGGCGTGTCATAGCCTTGGGGCAGTTTGTTAATGAACTGATCAACGTTCGTCTGCTTCGCCGCCGCCTGAATTTCTGCCATTGAGTAGGACTCACCCAGGGAAATATTGCCCTTCACATCCCCCGCAAACAAAAAGCCATCTTGCAAAACAACTGCCATCCGTCGCCGCAGTTCTCCTTGGGGCATATCCCGAATGTCTTGTCCGTCTAACAAAATGCGCCCTTTACTCACTTCGTACAACCGACAAAGTAGGCGAATGATTGAACTTTTCCCGGCTCCTGTCGGACCGACCAGCGCCACTTTTTCGCCAGGATGAATCGTGAAATTAAGATCTCGCAAGACGAATTCATCGGATTTGTAACCAAACCAAACCTGGTCGAATTGGATGGTTCCAGGCGTAGAATCGTCTCGAAGGGACGGCACTTTGATTGAGGTAGAGGAAAGTTGCTCTGGATCACGAATCTCGACGGGTTCGTTTAAGATGTTGCTGACCCGTTCTAATGCGGTGAGTCCCGCTTGCACAGTGGTAAAGCGTTCGGCAAATTGTCGTAAGGGATTAAACAGAGTTTGGGCATAGAGGATGAACGTGGTCAGAATGCTGAAGTTCAGTTCTTGTCGAAGAATGAGAATGCTGCCTAGCCAAAGCACGCCGCCGATCGCCGCCAATGACACCCATTCCAGGGTTGCCGACACTGCCGAATCGTAAAAAATGGTCTTATCGACCTCGGTCATATAGCGTAAATTAATCGTCCGAAACATCTGGGAGTTGAACTGCTCCCGACGGAACAATTGCACGACATTAATGCCCACAATGTTTTCTTGCAACGTCGAATTCAGCGCCGAAAGCTCCTCTCGTGCCGCGTAATTAGAGATGCGATAACGCCCCTGGAAAAAGACAATCAGCCACGTAATCGGCAATAACAACAGCACCAGCATCAATGTCAGCTTCCACTCAAACAATGCCATTGCTGTAATGGTTACCACCATCGTCAGCAAGTCGCTAATAATGCCGATGGTGCCAGTCGAAAACACGTCACCCAAGGCATCAACATCGCTGGTGAGGCGCGTAATCAACCGCCCGACGGGAGTGCGATCGAAAAACCGAGTCGCGAGAGATGTGACATGCTCAAACAGATCATTGCGGATGCTGGCAGTGATTCTTTGTCCGACAACCTGCACTAAGTAGCCTTGGAATCCGCTCAGCGAGAGTTGCACTAACAACGTCGCTGCCAATAAACCAATGAGAACCCTAGCACCCTCAAGAAGCGATCGCCCTTGCAAAAATGCCATGACTGGCTCTTGTTTAGCCAAGGCGACAGCTTGCCCAATAATGATGGGCTGCACAGAACCCGCGATCGCCAAAGGCAAGAGCAATACTAAGGAAATACTCAGCAGCTTCTTATTCTGCTTGGCGTAGGGAATCAGCAGCTTAAACAGTCGTAAGTCAGTCTGTTTGGGCTGACGCTGAGGTTCAGTTTCAGGGAGAGAGGATGCCGGAGTCATGGAAATGGGGGGAGAACGCACGCTCCCTACTGTAACGCAGGTTCTTAACGGGATTTATTTCAGCGCATTACGAAACTCGTTGGCTGCTTCTAGTCGGGATGTTTGAGCCATTAATACACAGCGAGTCAGTAAGTTGATATCTAGTAATGCAAGTTCTGAAATTTCACTATAGGTGATTTTCTCATAGTGATCTTGGCGAAGATGGTAGAGACTGAATAGTCCATCTTGCCAGAACCAAACTTCGGGCACTTGCAAGGCTTGATAGCGCTGAAGCTTCTGGGTTCCACCACTGGTAAAGACGACTTCTATTACCAGATCAGGAATAGGCTTAGACTCTCCAAAGCAGTAGGACTCATCCGCTTGGGCAGACACTTCTCCTTCTCGCTCTTGGGTCATTGCTCCAGTGGGTTCAAATTCAATGTTTTTTTCTAGACAAAACAGCCCAATCAGAAACCCAATCAGCCGACTAAAAACCTCGTGTTCACGTCCCGGCATAAAAATCTCGATCGCGCCGTGATAGTAAGACAGCCGAATGCCTGGAGACTCAGCAAAGCCTGCTTGAATTAGCTTGAACTGGTGCCAACTAATTCCCTGATAAAGAATCCGCTGCTCGGTAGGCTGCTCAAGAAGAAAAGTTCGCATAGTTGCCTGCTCAGTGCGCCGTAGCCTTAATTTTACCTTCTAACCGAAAAAGCCTTTGCTGCTTTATTTCGCTCAATATTTGCAATAATTCCTTCGACCTGAGTTACTCTTATAGGCAACTTTTCCGGGCAAGGCTGTGAAACTCCGCTACCTCATTCCCTTCTTCGATTCCTCAACTCAAGACTGGGCTTTAGAAGCTCGGTTACTGCGATGGATTACCTTTTTGTGGCTGGCGATCGGGCTGGCGGTCATGTTCTCGGCTTCCTATGCCGTTGCTGATGCCCGTTTTGATGATGGTCTGCACTACTTTAAAATTCAGTTGGTCTGGATCACCATTGGCATGTTGGGCTTCAATATTTTGGTGCATTCGCCTTTGCGGATGGTGCTGGGGTGGGCAAATTGGGTTGTACTGCTGCTGCTCGGACTGCTGCTGCTAACGCTGATTCCGGGGTTAGGAATTAGTACTAATGGGGCAACGCGATGGCTGGCGATCGGGTCGGTGGGCATCCAGCCTTCAGAGTTAATGAAGCCGTTTTTGGTGCTGCAAAGCGCCCGCATCTTTGGGCAATGGAATCACTTAAGTTGGCGGGTTCGGCTGACCTGGATGGCTATTTTTTGCCTAGTGCTGGTGGGTATTTTGCTTCAGCCTAACTTGAGTACGACTGCGCTCTGTGGCATGGTGATTTGGCTAATTGCGCTGGCGGCGGGCTTACCCTATCTGTACTTGTTTGGAGCAGCAGGGGTGGGTTTGATGGCGGCGATCGTCAGTGTCAGCATTAAAACCTATCAGCGGCGGCGGTTGATTTCTTTTCTTAATCCTTGGAAGGATGCAACTGGAGATGGGTATCAGTTGATTCAAAGCTTACTGGCGATCGGGTCTGGAGGGTTGACCGGAACCGGGTTTGGATTGTCTCAGCAAAAGCTGTTCTATCTGCCCATTCAAGATACAGATTTTATTTTTGCGGTGTTTGCCGAAGAGTTTGGTTTTTTGGGCTGTATGCTGCTGTTCCTCATGCTAGCGGCTTATGCCACGATCGCCCTCCGAGTAGCGATCAAGACAACACAACCCGTGCATCGCTTAATCGCGATCGGGGTAATGGTGCTGATAGTAGGGCAAGCGCTCTTAAATATTGGGGTAGCAACAGGCGCACTACCCACAACTGGACTCCCGTTCCCGCTGATTAGCTATGGCGGTAGCTCTATGATTTCCAGCTTGCTGACAGCGGGGCTATTGGTGCGGGTTGCCCGTGAGGGTGGCGCTGAGGTTTTGCCCATGCGAAGACGACGGACTGAGGGTAGCGTCAGTTTCTAACTGCGCCTCTAACTGCCTAGCTGCCTAGCTGCCGATCGCGACTTCTTCAATTTCGGCAATAGGCAGCAGAACATCGGTTGCCTGTTGGGTTCTTTGACAGCGCACCACGAATGGACAGGTTGGGCAGTAGCCTTGATGTTCATCGACTTGCGGCAACGAATCACCTGCGGCATAAAGTTTTAACCAGTCTGTCAGTTGTGACAAGATCTGCGCCAAATCTTGCTGGGTTTGTTGATGAAGAGTGGCGTTATATTCAAACCGCGAACTTTGAGGAGTTTTGCCAGGTTCTACAAACCAGTAGGTCATTGAGAGTTGTTCCGGAGCATAATCTGTCGTTTCTGTCAGGACAAAGAGGTAGAGCCGGGTTTGCCAGTTTTTTGCCAGTCGCTCGGCATTTTGGGGACGGGGATAGGTTTTCCAATCGACGATTTGGGCTTGAGTATCGTGAAGGATGAGAAGATCGTAAATAGTGGCGATCGCATATCCATTCCATTCCAATGTCCGACGATGTTCGCTCTGCCGTAGCCTTGCAGGAGCAAACAAATCAGGGGCAGCCTGAACCAAATCAACGACACATTGCTGTAATTGTCGCTCTTCTAGATCAGTAGACAAAGCACGACTCAACCCCAATTCATGCTGCTGCATGAGCAAGTGGAAACGGTTGCCCCGATTAATGTGGTCTTGCTGTTCGGGCGAAGTCGGCGTACTAAATTGATCAAGGACGGTGTGCTGAAATTTCCGAGGACAAGTAGTGAGCAGGTTAAGTTGTCCCTGGGCAAGACGGAGCAGCATGGCGTTTTCCTAGGCTTCGGCAACTTTATCTTTAGCGATTGCCTTGCTAGTTTTGACAACCTTTTTAGTAAAAGTTAGCTTGTGATCGACTACATCGACTTGAATCGTGTCGCCGCCGATGAAGGTATTTTCTAGCAGCTTAGTGGCGATCGCATTTTCCAATTCTTTTTGAATTGCCCGCTTCAAAGGACGCGCCCCATAAACTGGATCAAACCCCACATCAGCAATATGATTTTGGGCAGCAGTGGTTAGCTCAATGCTAATCTTCTGCTCAGCCAACAGCCGATGAATGCGCTGAAGCTGAATGCCTACAATCATCCGCAGTTCCTTAAGGCTTAGGGCGTGGAACATAATAATGTCATCAACCCGATTGAGGAACTCTGGGCGAAAATGAGACTGTAATCCCTTCATTACACGCTTTCTCATTTCCTCGTACTTCGAGTCATCCCCCGAAACATCCAAAATATGTTCACTGCCAATGTTACTAGTCATGACCACAACCGTATTGCGACAATCGACTGTCCTGCCCTGAGAATCGGTAATTCGTCCGTCATCTAGCACTTGCAACAGAATATTAAAAACATCAGGATGCGCCTTCTCAATCTCATCTAGCAGTAAGACTGAGTAAGGATGACGACGGATAGCTTCCGACAACTGCCCACCTTCCTCATAGCCGACATATCCTGGAGGCGCACCCACTAGGCGATTAACGGAATGTTTTTCCATATACTCTGACATGTCAATCCGCACCATGGAGTCGGCGCTGTCGAATAAAGAATCAGCCAGGGCGCGAGCAAGCTCGGTTTTGCCAACTCCTGTGGGACCCAAGAAGATGAAAGAACCAATAGGACGACCGGGATCTTTCATGCCAGCCCGAGCGCGGCGGATAGCAGCGGAGACAGCTTCAACGGCTTCATGTTGACCAATGACACGCTGATGCAAATAGCTTTCTAGTTCCAAAAGCTTTTGCCGCTCCGATTCCATGAGACGGTTGACGGGAATGCCTGTCCACTTGGCAACAATTTCGGCAATGTCTGCCTCGGTGACTTGCTCTCGGAGCAGTGAAGTCCCGCGAGTTTGACTTTCGACAAGGCTGGCTTCTTTTTTCTCTAGCTCACGATGAACGGCTTCTAATCGTCCATATTTTAGCTGGGCGGCAGTGTTGAGGTCGTAGTCGCGCTCAGCCTTCTCAATTTGCCGCCGCAGTTGCTCTTCTTCTTCTTTAAGCGCGTTGATTGCCGATAGTAGTTCTTTCTCAGAGCCCCACTGGGAGCTAAGTTTGTCTTGATCGCGCTTGAGGTCGGTAATTTCTTGCTCGATTTTCTCAAGGCGCTCCTTGGAGGTACGGTAGAATCCTACAGCGATCGCCGATTGTCCTTCCCCTTCTAAAGACAGCTTTTCCATTTCAAGCTGAATCAGACGGCGATCGATAATTTCTAGCTCGACGGGTTTGGAGGTAATCTCCATCTTTAGCTTGGCGGCGGCTTCGTCTACCAAATCGATCGCTTTGTCGGGCAAGAAGCGATCGCTAATATAGCGATCGGACAGGGTGGCAGCAGCGACCAGCGCCGAATCTGCCACCTTAACGCCATGGTGAACTTCATAGCGCTCTTTCAGCCCTCGCAAAATTGAAATGGTGTCTTCTACAGTGGGCTGCCCGACGTAGACCTGTTGAAACCGACGTTCTAGTGCGGCATCTTTCTCAATATGCTTGCGGTACTCGTCAATCGTGGTCGCGCCAATGCAGCGTAATTCGCCCCGTGCCAGCATCGGCTTGAGCAGATTACTAGCATCAGTCGTGCCTGTCGATGATCCGGCTCCAACCACGGTGTGAAGTTCGTCGATAAATAGCACAATGTGTCCAGCGGAACTCGTGACTTCTTTCAGCACTGCCCGCAGCCGATCTTCAAACTCGCCCCGATACTTTGCCCCGGCAATCAGCGAACCCATATCAAGGCTAATCAGGCGGCGATCTTTAAGCGATTCGGGCACGTCGCCGTTGATGATGCGCTGGGCTAACCCTTCCGCGATCGCTGTCTTACCCACGCCCGGTTCGCCAATCAGCACCGGATTATTTTTCGTCCGCCGCGATAGCACCTGTACCACCCGCCGAATTTCCTCATCGCGCCCAATTACCGGATCAAGCTTTCCGGCTTTCGCCTGCTCAGTCAAGTCACGCCCATATTTTTCGAGGGCGGCATAGCTTGATTCAGGCGTTTGATCCTTGACCTTTTGGCTGCCTCGCACCGCTTTAATGGCAGCTTCTAACTTACGAACATCGACCTCGAATGATTTAAAGAGACGGCGACCAATGCGATCGTCCTCGGAAAGCGCCAGCAGCAAATGCTCTACCGAAATAAAATCATCCTGCATTGAGTTCCGGGAAAACTCGGCATTATCGAGCAAAGTATCGAGTCCTTGCCCCAAATAAAGCTGTCCGTTTTCGTCGGGTACTCTGGGTTGGCGTTGGGCAAAGGCTTCGATCTGTTGTTTGAGGCGAATTGGCTCGAGTCCTGCTTTGAGCAACATATTATTGGCAGTTCCCTCTAAGTCGAGAAGGGCGATCGCCACGTGCTCCACTTCTAGCTGCTGATGTTTGAAGCGACGGGCGACATCCTGGGACTTAACGACTGCCTCCCAGGCTTTTTCGGTGAACTTGCTAGGGTCAGTGGGCTGCATACTCAACAGGTAGGAGTTTATATAAATAAGCGTTTCGAGACTTTAAGTATATCAATCTCCGACTAGATTCCCCGCTGACCTGTTTGAATTGCCTCCTTCAATAGAAGTGATGGCGTTGTTTCTTCTTTTGTTAAGCCTGTTAAGCCGCTGTCGCGCTCAAAATAATCATCCACAAACTTTGTCATTTCTGCCATAAATCGCTGAGTTGAGAATAATTGCTTCTGTGCTTTTAAGGATTCTAAAAGGGTAGATTGCTTTTCAGGGCTGCTGAGCACTGCAATAATTTTGGCGATCGCTTCTGCTTCATCTCCAAACAACAACTCCTGATTCTGAGCGCCCACAATTTCCACCTGTCCCCCTTGGCTGCGCACGAACGGAATAACGTCCGCTTTCACCATTTCAGCGATCGAGATTCCAAACGGCTCTTTTTTATAATGAATCCCATATTTACACCGGGTCACCACGTTAACGTAGTCGGCATATTCCAAATTTTCGTACAAGGTGATCCAATCAGCATTCTCTGTCGCTAGTTTTTTAATCGATCGCTCATACTTCAGCGCATAGGTGCCACCGCCACCGCCAGTCAAATGCAGCTTAACGTCAAAACCTTGCGCTCTTACTTGTTGAAGGATCTTAATCACTTGGTCAGGTTGCTTTGCTTCTGTAATTCTGCCACTACAAATAAAAGCGTTTTCCTTGTCCATTTGAGCTTTATTCGGAATATCTAATACTACAGGGGGATACAGAACAGTCGAATCGATGCCATATGTTTTTAGAACAGTTTCATGCACAAGCTGTGAATTAGAAAGGGATGGGTTTTTTTTAAGTTGGGCGATCGAAAAATTAGAGACTTTTTCCCACCACCAATTTCCTTCTAATACCTTCACCCAATGAATGTATTGAATTGTTTTTTTGCCCAAATCAGCCGCATTATAAGCAGAAATCAATAAATCATAATCCTCTTGGCGTGCTTTAATGTGGCGGATAGAAAGGTGAAACAACAGCATTCTAATCTGCTTATTATTAGCAATTAGAAAATCTGTAATAGAGTTAGAAAACTTGGGAAACAAAGATTTTACCCGAATTTTCTGATGGTTTAAGGTGGTGCCATACATTGCATTTAGCCGTTCAAAGTCAATGTCTGAGACGGTGAACAAGGTTAATTCATATTTTTCCTTGAGCGCTTCTAACATCCACAGCGCCACAGTTTCCGCTCCGCCACCCAAAAAAGCAGGATAGTAGACGGCAATTTTTCCTAAAGCTGGAGAGGTCATGCGAGAGTTCCCGAAACGCCACCTCTAAGGTTCCCGCGCTCCTAAAACTTCCAACAAGCTAATCATCGCGATCGATTGGAATCTGTCGTAAATCAGGCATTTGGATCTGCGCTTCTGCTTCCTGCGCTGCTAGCTCTTTATGGGCTTCCTTGATGTCGAGAGGAATGGCGATCGGCACGGGTTTTTCAATCCAGCAGCTTGCAACAGGTAAGGTTTCTTCCAAATCTTCGAGGGGGCGAGGAATCACCATAACGGCATGAAGTTCGCCAATGCGCTCGGCTTCGTGCATTCCCGCTTGAATCGCGATCGCCACATCCGACACGCGCCCCCGAACAATGGCAGTACACAAGCCATCGCCTACCATTTCATAGGCTGCTAACTGCACATCTCCTGCCTTGAGCATGGCATCAGCAGCGCCCACCATTGCCGGAAATCCACGGGTTTCAAGCAAGCCGATCGCCAGATCACTCAAGCGACTATAGCCTTGTTCTGAGACATATTTTGCTAAACGACCGCTGATCGGCAGCACCACCTCAAGATTGGCTAGCGGGCGAGAAATCACAGATTTTGAGATGAATTGTCCAAATTGCTCAGCAACAGCGGCTCCTTCCTCTACAGCTATCCGCACGTCAGAAATTCTGCCCCGCACCACGGCAGTACAATACCCACTGCCAATTTTTTCGTAACCCACCAAACGCACAGACGACGACTTCAGCATCATGTCGGCAGTGCCCACGATCGCCGGAAAACTGCGGGTCGAAACCATGCCCAGCGCACTTTCACTGACAATCGGCTGCTGCTGCGACCCTTGCGGTATCTGCGGAGCAGTGCGCCGGGGTGCAGATTGCTTAGCGAGGGCTGAGTCTCGTGCCTCCATTGTGCTTCTCCAAGTAGCTCCCGAAGTGGGGCGGTCTTCTTAATCTTAAGAGATTTAATCGTCTGAGGATGGATTATCGAGTTTTTGATTCTCGAGCTTTTGTTGATGGGGAAACATCATCACCATCATTCGTTCGAGATAGACCTGTCCATGAACTGGCTTGGCTTTGCCGTTCTCCTTCGCAGGGACAGCATCACTATTTTCGGCTTGGGCTGGAGATGAAATTGGCGATGGGGCTTCGGCTGCAACAAATGGAGGGGTAGAAAAATCTTGAGGTTGAGTCGAAGCGTCTTGACGACTGCGATCGCCAATTATAGCGCCAGGCGGAACCGTATATTCTGGTTCAATAGTACTATCCATCACGGTTGCTCTGGAACCGATGCAAGCATTCGCCCCAATTTTGCCGCTGCCTAAAACCAATACGCCACTGCCTAAAGTCACTCCAACATCGATTTCCAAAGTACCGCCGTGGGCATGAAGCACGCAGCCGCTACCAATGCTGACTCCAGCAGCAATGATTAAATGACACTCATAATCAGCTTGAAGCATGACATTAGGCGCGATCACTGCCCTGGCGTCAAGGGTGACATTGCCACTGATGTACAAGTGGTCATCGCTGATCAAGGGCGATCGCGGCAGGTGCATTCGATAAAGCTGTTAAGGTGGATAAGATTCCGAAATTTTAACGCTAAAAGCTTCTTGCTCTTTTGAAGAGTTGGAAGCTTTTAGCTTCTCTACGGTCGTTGAACAATGATTTCGGACACTCGCCGTTTAGTCTTAGTATCTATACCAACCACACGAACGTACGCGCCACTATTCTCTGCTAGACAGCGCTCGAGGGCATTGACCACATCTCCGCCTTGAATAGGTGGGCAGCTTGTCCAAGAACTCGTTTGGAAACGGCGCTTATCGGCGTACTCGGCGGCAATTCTATAGCCCTGAGACACCATTTGCCGAACTTGGGAAACAACTTCAGGCTTAAGATGACTCTTACCGTTGCTGCCAGAACTACTGCTACTTCCGCTAGAACCATAGCCACTACCAGTAGCATAGCTATTGCTGGGGGCTGGAGATGCATAGGCAGGTGCAGCATGACCGTTGCTAGTAGGAGCGCCACCGGGACGCTGAATCACGACTTCAGAAACACGAGATCTGGTTTTAGTGTCAATGCCAAAAAGGCGAACATATTGACCGCTATGCTCAGCCAGACAAGTTTGCAAAGCGGCGATCGCGTCTGATTCACGGCTGGCTTGAATGGGTGAACAGCTATTCCAAGCATTAATCTTGAAGCGACGTGGATCGGCGTGCTCAGTCCCTAACTTGTAACCCTGAGACACAAAATAACGGATTTTTTCAATGACTTCAGGAGCCAAACCAGAGCCACTGGGCGCATGGTTATAGCTTTTGGGCGCACTGTAACTATTGTGGCTGGAAGTATGGCTAGAGGAACTAGGAGGAGCAGAAACCCGACCTAGAGCGGCATCGCCAGGGCGTTGAATGACAAGCTCCGAGACGCGCTGCTTTAACCGAGTATCAATTCCAAACAAACGAACGTAATCACCACTATGCTCTGACAAACATTTCTCTAGCCCAGCCAATACATCTCCTTCACGGCTAGACTGACTGGGCGTGCAGCTATGCCACGCATTGATTTTGAAACGACGCGGATCGGCATGTTCAGTACCAATCTTTAAGCCTTGGGAAAGGAGTTGACGGACACGCTCTACGACTGCTGGATCTAAACGAGTATTTTGCATTTGACTGAAATTAGAGGTAGAGGAACTGGAATCGCTGGCTGGACTGGAAGCGTCTGGGGCACTGTGCCCATTCAACGCTTTTTCTAACTGCGTACGAACTGGAGTGATGCAGGCTAGGTTCTCAGCACAGTGATAGCCAGACCTAAGTGCATCGTTAACGCCTACCACTTGGGTGGCAAACTGACGATCTTCTGCCTGTACGTTGGGCAGGCGATCGGCTTGTTGCTGAGTTGTGATGATGGAACCAGAGGGAACATATTTTCCTGGGGGAAGGGTCACATCTTGAATTAAGACATGCATCATCACCACACAGCCATCACCGATATGAGCATTAAATACAGTCGATCGAAAGCCAATAAAACAATCGTTACCCACATAAGCGGGGCCATGAATCAGCGCCATGTGGGTAATCGTGGTATTTCTGCCAACCCAAACAGAATAAGGACTTTGGTCATCTCCTTCAACCTTGCCTTGCTGTAGCCCATGAATGACTACCCCATCTTGAACCTTTGTGCCGGTGCCTAGATGAAAGGAGTTCCCTAACTCGGCACGGATGGAAGTTCCCGGTGCAATCATGACGTTTGCACCAATGGTCACGTCCCCAATGATGTTTGAGAAAGAGTGCACGTAGGCAGTTTCATCAATTTTGGGTTTGGGAAGACTTCTAGACCAAGGATTTAGAGGTGCAGCCAAGCCGCTAACCATAGACTTCTCCTGAAGGGGCAGAAATTAGCTCGATTTTTAAGGATTTTCTCTGAATAAAACGGATTAAAACAAGTGCCTATCCCTCAGAGAAAATCGCTTAACTTACCCATTGCAGGCTACCGATCGCGGTCGCGCTTGTCATAGAACCGGAGGTTATTAACACTAACAGTGTCGATAATGCCAACGACTAAGGCATCAAGAGGGCGAGAATCGCCACCGGGAGTCTGCCTAGCGGCGCTCCCCCGACTCACTAATACCCATTCATCAATGCCTGCTCCAACGCTATCCGCTGCGACCTCGTAACCGGGAACCGGATGCCCTTCATCATCGATGTACTGCACGACCAGGAACTTAACGCCCGTTAGGCTATATTCCTTTTGGGTGCTGACAACGGTGCCACAAACTCTCGCGATTTGCATCAGATTAGTTCGCTGCTAAGCTCGCTATTAGGGGCGACCGATAGGACGGATGCCGCTGACGCTTTCCCGGAATGCTTCTACAGCCTCGGTGTAACGGATAGGCAGGACGTATTCTAGGTTTTCGTGGGGACGCGCAATAATGTGGGTAGACAAAACTTGTCCGCCATTGACCCGCTTAATGTTTTCAATGCCAGCTGCAACCGAAGCTTGCACTTCGGAAACATCACCTCGGACGATCACAGTGACGCGACCGCTGCCGATTTTCTCGTAACCGACCAACGTAACGCGGGCGGCTTTCACCATTGCGTCTGCTGCTTCCACAACTGCGGGGAAGCCTAATGTTTCTACCATTCCAACTGCGATCGCCATCTTGAAATCTCCCTTCCAGTGATTCTGTAAACAATCAAAATTTGCTGCATAAATAATTAATCCCATGAGCCAGAGATGACCCATCGGATAGTTTCTATGAGCGGAACTGATCTACCGCTTCGGTGTAGCGAATTGGTAAAACATACTCAAGGTTTTCGTGGGGACGCGCAATGATGTGTGTTGATAGCACTTCACCACCGTTGACTCGCTTGACGTTCTCAATGCCAGCAGCCACAGAAGCCTGAACTTCAGAAACATCACCCCGCACAATGACGGTAACGCGACCACTTCCAATTTTTTCGTAACCGACTAGGGTAACCCTAGCTGCCTTGACCATGGCATCCGCTGCTTCTACAACAGCAGGGAACCCTCTTGTTTCAATCATTCCAACCGCAATTGGCATCGCTTATTTCCTACGAGAGACGTATCATTGAACAGAAGTAAATAGTGACTGAAAATTTCAACGGAAGACCCGACTTTGGATTTTCAGAAAAGCATTTCAGAATTCCCAAATTAACCATACAAGGCTGCTTTGATCTTTGGCAATATAATTCAGAATGATTGTTTTTATAACATTGATAATTCTGAGTTATTGGAAAAGCTCACACATTCAACCCTGTTCTCCTTGCTTTCGTTCAGCCATTGAGGGCTAAAAACAACAATAGAAGCTGTTTTGGGTTGCCTGTGGACAGTGGAAACCTTGAGACATGACAAAAGGCAGTTGGCTTAAGAAGAACTGCGATCGCAGCATTTCTCAACTAACTACGTTGGAAAAATATTTTGAAAACCTATCAAAAACGGCTCATCTAAAAATGATGAAGCTTTTGATGAGATATCCTCGGTACTGCTTCCAAATTACGACTGTCAACGATTTTAATTTAGTCCGCCATGAGAACTAATCATATCATCGATAAGTCAATGATTATTTGTTTGATCTTGTCCAAAACATTCGGTAATTAAGCTCAACATTTTGTTAGACAAAATTAGAAAACGAGACAATATAAAGAGTTTATTAAAAACTGGTAACATATTATCTAGCAGAAATTTCAAAGTCTACACCTGTTTCCCTGAACGTCCTATGCGGGCACATCAGAGGGTGATCGTCCTACTCTCTCCTATTGGGGCGCTCTGTCAGGTGTAGGAATGACTTTCTCAGGCTATGGCTACATTTAACAACTATTTTTTGTTTAAGGAAAGCGCTTGATGAATCAGCTCCTCGCTCAGACTAGCTGGTGGGTTCCTCTCTACGGTCTTATTGGTGCAATTTTGACCCTACCCTGGTCAGTGGGGCTAGTTCGACGAACGGGGCCTCGACCTGCGGCTTATTTTAATGTACTAATGACCTTCCTGGCTTTGGTGCATAGCGCCCTTGTGCTTCAGGCAGTTTGGGATCAGCCGCCGCAGCGCCAGGTTATTCCTTGGCTCCATGTGGTTGATCTTGATCTATCTATTGCGCTAGAAATCTCGGCAGTAAGTATAGGAGCGGCGTTGCTGATCACGGCACTGAGCCTAGTCGCACAAGTTTTTGCGCTGGGCTATTTAGAAAAAGACTGGGGCATTGCTCGGTTCTATGCGCTCATGGGCTTTTTTGAGGCGGCAATGAGCGGTATTGCCCTTAGCGATTCGCTGTTTTTAAGCTATGCTCTGCTAGAAATGCTTACCTTATCAACTTATCTGTTGGTGGGATTTTGGTATGCTCAGCCTTTAGTGGTTACTGCGGCGCGAGATGCGTTTTTGACCAAACGGGTGGGCGATTTGCTGCTGCTGATGGGAGTCGTGGGGCTCTCGACCCAGGCAGGCAGTTTGAACTTTACTGATCTAGAAGCCTGGGCACAAACGGCTGAGTTGGCTCCGCTTACCACAACGCTTCTGGGACTAGCTCTAATTGCTGGGCCCACTGGGAAATGCGCTCAGTTTCCGCTAAACCTCTGGTTAGATGAAGCCATGGAGGGCCCTAACCCGGCTTCTATTTTACGGAACTCAGTAGTAGTCGCTTCTGGGGCATATGTATTGATTCAATTACAGCCAATCTTGGCATTATCGCCTGTAGCACTGAATGCACTGATTGTGCTGGGGACGCTAACTGCGATCGGGGCTTCTTTTGTGTCGATCGCCCAAGTCGATGTGAAGCGATCGCTCTCCCACTCCACGAGCGCTTACCTCGGTTTGGTCTTTGTCGCGGTGGGAATGCAGCAAAGTGATGTAGCGCTGCTATTTCTCTTTGCCCATGGCATTAGTAAAGCCTTAATGTTTATGAGCGTTGGCTCGGTGATTCTCACTACTAGCACTCAAGACTTACGCGAACTGGGCGGGTTAGCCTCACGAATGCCTGCGACGGCGGCAGCCTTTGTCGTTGGTGCGGCGGCATCCATTGCGCTTATTCCCCTGGGCAGCTTTTGGGCGATGCTGGAATGGGCAGATGATCTGGGGGCAACAAGTTTTTGGTCGGTGGGTGTGCTGCTGTTAGTCAATGGGATGACAGCATTTAACTTAGTGCGGGTGTACGGGCTAATGTTTGGGGGCAAGCCCCAACCTAAAACCCGCCGAGCTCCCGAGGTTCCTTGGTTAATGGCGGTGCCAATGGTGGCAATGACGGTGTTTACGCTGCTGGCTCCCCTAATGTTGCAACAGTGCCAGCTACTACCCACTTGGGAAACCCTAAACTGGACGGCGATGGGATTGTTGGTGCTGTCTAGTGCGATCGGCTGTGGCTTGGGCGGGTTGATTTATCTGAATCCGGGCTGGGAAAAACCAGTAGATCTAGTCAGCAAGCCAATTCGAGATATTTTGGCATATGACTTTCGGATGGAGCGGTTGTATCAGATCAGTGTCGTGTTGGGGGTCGTGCAGAGTTCGCGGCTAACGGCTTGGTTTGACCGATACATTGTTGATGGTCTGGTCAATTTCATGGGGGTTGCTTCAATTTTTAGCGGCGAGAGTTTGAAGTATACGATTTCAGGTCAGTCTCGTTATTATCTACTGACGTTGTTTACCGGTGTGCTAGTTGCATTGACAGCGTTAAGCTGGTCGTTTTTAGGGTCGCCCCTGACGGCGATCGCCCAGGCTTTTAGCTTTCGCGCTATTTAGCCTGTGATTTTAATGATTACGTTTGCCCCGTTCGCTTTTCTAAGCCACAGGATTTATCATGCTAAGCCCTTTGATTTGGGCACCTTTTTTAGGTGTTGTGTTGATTGGTCTGTATCCTCAGCCATTGCTGCCCAGCCGTGCCCGTCAGTTGGCACTGGCGATCGCCACACTGACTTTATTCTGGTCGATTTACGTTGCCACTCAGTTCAACATTGGGCAAGCTGGCTTCCAGATGCAAGAATCACTCCCCTGGATTGAACGTCTGGGTTTGACCTATCAGCTAGGGGTGGATGGACTGTCGATGCCGTTGATGCTGATGAATAGCCTGCTGACCTGGATTGCAATTTACAGCAGCGATGCTCAGATTAGTCGCCCTCGGCTTTATTACATTTTGGTGCTGGTTTTGGGTGGAGCGGTGGCAGGTGCTTTCTTAGCGCAAAACCTGCTGTTATTCTTCTTGTTCTATGAGGTGGAGTTAATTCCTCTCTATTTGATCATTGCGATTTGGGGTGGTGCGCGTCGGGGGTATGCCGCTACCAAGTTTTTAATTTATACCGCTTTTTCGGGTGTGGTTATTTTGGCAGCGTTCTTTGGGTTGTCGTTTCTCAGTGGCTCGTCGAGCTTTGACTATGAGGTGCTGCGATCGCAAGTTTTACCGCTCAGCAGTCAACTGATTCTGTTGATCACTCTATTTATTGGCTTCGGCATTAAAATTCCCATTGTTCCTCTCCACACTTGGCTCCCCGATGCTCACGTTGAAGCGCCAACGCCTGCATCAGTGCTACTCGCTGGCGTGCTGTTGAAGCTGGGAACCTACGGGTTACTGCGGTTTGGGTTAGGGTTGTTTCCTGATGCTTGGCAGGTTTTATCGCCGTGGCTGGCGTGGCTGGCTGTAGTCAGCGTGCTATACGGATCTTTGGCAGCGATCGCCCAAACTGACATGAAGAAAACTGTAGCGTATAGCTCGGTTGGGCACATGGGTTACATTCTTTTAGCAAGTGCAGCCGCAACTCCGCTTAGCTTATTGGGTGCAGTTGCCCAGATGATCAGCCACGGCTTAATTTCTGCCCTGCTATTTTTGTTGGTCGGCGTAGTCTACTCTAAAACCGGAACCCGTGATATTAATGCTTTGCAAGGCTTGCTGAATCCAGAGCGCGGGATGCCGTTGATTGGTAGTCTTATGGTCGCGGGTGCGATGGCAAGCGCTGGAATTCCAGGAATGGTAGGGTTCATTGCTGAGTTCATCGTTTACCGCAGTAGTTTTCCAGTGTTTCCAGTGCCGACTCTGCTGTGTATGGTGGGGACGGGTTTAACTGCTGTGTATTTCTTAATCTTGATTAACCGAACATTTTTTGGGCGGTTGCCAGAAACGCTGGCAAATTTGCCGCGTGTGCGGTGGCAAGATCGATTACCTTCAGCGATCGTGACGGTTTTAATTATTGCTTTAGGGCTACAACCCAACTGGATGTTGCGGTGGAGTGAGGCAACCACAACGGCGTTAGCTCCGATCGCTGGGCATGTGGCGTTAGAGGTTTCGGTAAAATGAAATTGGCTATCCTATCGTCTTGACTTTTTGAATTCAATTTTTAACCCTAAATTTTATCCCTCCGATGCTGCCAACTCTTAACCTACCTGCTTCAACCCATCCCCTCGCTCATATTATCGATCGCCTAGAAAACGGCGGGGCTTTGCTGCCAGAATCGCCAGAGAATTTAATGGAAGTGGTTGGCGTGCTCAAAAGCTACGGAGTAGTGATAGGAGCTTATCATCGCAATTTGACTTATATTGCCGACCACCAGTTTTTAGTGCTGTTTCCATTCTTCAAATATTTCAATGGAGAAGTCACGTTTAACAAGCTATTGAGGCATTGGTGGCACGATCGAATCAATTACGAGTTTGCTGAATACTGCATGAAGGCGATGTTTTGGCATGGCGGCACGACGTTAGATGCTTATTTAGATAGCCCTGAATTTGATGAAAAAGTGGGACGGGCGATCGCGGCTAAAGTAAGTAGTAGTCCGATGGGCGCTATCAATTCTCTGCTTCCTGATTTTTTGCCCGAACAAGTCCGTCTTTTGGCTTATTACAGCGCTTTAGGGCAGTTCTGGAACGTAATGAGTGAGATGTTCTTAAATCTTTCCGATCGCTATGACCAAGGTGAGATCAAAACCATTACCGATGTCGTGGATCACGTTTTGCAAGGTTTGGTTGCGGCAGCGAATCAGCCCATTACCTACGCCGTAGAAATTAAAGGCAAAACTTACGATATTATTCCCGAATCCGCAGGGCTAAAGTTTTTAATGGATACGGCTGTGCCCTACGTTGAGGCAGTCTTTTTCCGCTCATTTCCCTTCTTTGGTACAGTCTCTTACAATGCTCAAGCAGGACAAATTCCCGATGAGCAGGCAGGCTTTAATTACGGGGTACTGTACGCTGATCCGCTCCCTGTGGGTGGGGCAGGCATTCCGCCAACGCTGCTCATGCAAGATATGACGCACTATTTACCAGATTATCTACGTCAGTTTTATCGCAAGGGGCTACGGGGTGAAGATGATCTGCGAGTGAAAATTTGTATAAGTTTTCAAAAGTCAATGTTTTGTGTCACGACGGCTGTCATTTTGGGTTTGATGCCTCATCCGGATGCCACTGATTTGCAGCAACAACGGGTGAATCGGCAGTATTTAGAAGGATGGATGGATCGACTGGTAGATTCACGGTTATCTAGCATTCAGTAAAATTGCTGGATTCAGTTTGAATAAGAACTTCGATTCATATGGGTAAATACCTTGGCTTGGCAAATCAATTAGTGATGCTAGCCGCTTGTTCGATTGTGATTTTGCTGTGCGTTTGGGCTGGTGCTTTGGTGTCAGCGTCGTTCTGAAGGGTGGTTGGGTGCGCCTGCCATGCTGTTAATAAATGGGCAACCGTCAAAAATTCCGTTGGCGATCGTGGCGGTTTTAGGCGTTGCGTTTCCGCTAGTAAGATTGTCATTGTCTACAGATCTCTTCCTACGTAAGTCCTACAAAGTAAACATTCCAGTTTTGCGCAGTAAATCTAAAAATGTAAAGACTGCGGGTGGATGCAGAGTACTGGCTAAAACGGCCGCACCCACGACTCGCTCTAGGGGTTCTGGAAGCGATCGCACCACGATGCCATCGGGAATTGGCATGGCGGTTAGTTTGGGCAAAATCGCTGCCCCCAACCCTTGTGCCACCATGCTGACAATGGTGGAATCTTCTTTAATTTCATACGCTACTTTTAGCGATTGCCCCCACTTTGCCCAATGCTTACGCACTGCTGAGGTGCATTCAGCATAGTTATACAAAATGAAGGAATAGGTCGATAGTTCTTCCCAGGTCAGGGTTGGAGAAACTGTTTCTGCCGACTTTGGGAGTAGCACCACAAACTCATCTCTAGCAATTTCCCACGTATCAAATTCTTCCGAGCGAGGTAAGGGTACCAAGCCGATGTCAACCTGTCCTTCGCGCAGTGCCCGCTCTACCCCTAAAGGATCTGCCTCCGTTAGGGTCACTTCAATGCGGGGAAAACGCTGACGAAACTGCACCATGAGCGGTGGCAATAGATGAGTGGCGGCGCTGCGAAAAGATGCTACTCGGACGCTGCCGCCTTGTAGTCCTTTAGCCAGGTTGACCTCGTAGTCGATGCTTTCGCAGCATTGAAGAATTTGGCGGGCGTGGGCAATTACCCGATCGCCGACTGGGGTAGGACGGGCACCGAACCGTCCTCGCGTTAGGAGCGATACGCCGAGGTGGTCTTCGAGGGCGGCGATCGCCCGGCTTACAGCAGATTGTGAAATATCGCACTTTAAGGCTGCTGTCGAGAAACTGCTCTCCTCTACTACGGTCAATAAAATCTGTAGGTGGAAAATGTTTATAGAATGCATCTATCCAGTTTCTGCATAGATAGGAGTCGGGATCGGTTTTGTTTCTTAAAAGATGCCGAGGTTAACGTGATGTCATGACTGTTAACGTATCGTAATCTTTTATCCGGTGTCATGTTTACCCTCATCCCCTACCAAAAGTTTCGAGATACTCCTAGCGTCCGTTTTTTTGATATCACGATCGCCAATTCTAATGCGCGAGATCTAGTGTTTCATGAAGGCGCAGCAGTAAGTCCTAATAACTCCGCTGCGGGTCACTGGCAGTTTTATTTACACCCTAATCAGCAGGATAATCTGTTGGCGTTGACGGGTGGTCGAACTTTTTACCTGGTCAATTTTTCGTGGAAAATCCCGTTTCACATTGTGCGGCTGAAGGCAAATGGAGATATTCTCCAAATTCCTCCGGGCACCTTTCACCGATCTGTTTCTGATCAAGAAGGTTCTTTGGTATTAAATCAAGCGGTGCGGACTGCTCGGGCGACGGTGGCGAGTGAGTTTCGGGTTTATAATAGCGGCGAAATTCCTCGGCTTTGGCGAGTGACGGCTAGGGGTGCTCCGGCTCCAAAGACTCATGGATTTGAGGAGTTTGGGCGGTTGCGGGTTGCTTGAGGTTTTTGAGTGCTGCTTGAGTGGGATGCTTTGGATGGTGGGCGGCTGTGCCGCAATTCGGGGGACTTCCCCCCGTACCCCCGCGATGTGGGGTCCTAACTCCCCCACGCCCCCCGAAAGGGATGGCTGAGTTTGTACGTTCGTTATTTAGAGTTAATTCAGGTTCTTAAATTTGGGTTCTGGAGTGCTTTTTGCTGGGTGGTGGGGGAGACATAGCCGTCTGATGCGGGAAGTTGAAGGGGAATAATAAATCAAGACTGGGCTTCTCAAGGCTTAATGACGGGTTGAAATGAGAATGATCAGGTAATTGCGCCTCGTACTAAAATCACTGTGCAGTTAGTGTCACGGGCGATCGCTTCTGGCACATTTCCTCGCAAAACCTGCTGCAATAATCCTTCTCGGCTGGCTCCTAACATCATCACATCACAGTGCTCTTGTCGAGCTAGTTGCGTGATTGCGTCTGCTACCGAACTATTCCAGAGCGATCGCGCCATCACCACTGTTTCTAGGTCATTGGACAACTTCTTGACTGTTTGATGAAGTCCTACTGCGTCTTCTATAGAAGGTTGGGTTGGAAATACTTGACAAATGCGAACGCTGGTAAGGGTTCCTAAAGTCAAAAGGGCAGGCAGGTGTTTTAACGCTTGTTGTGCATTCGGACCGCCTGCCATAGGAACGAGCCAACGGTTAAAGGTTGGGGCTTCATTTAACCTCACTAAAACAACGGCACAAGCTGCCTGCCGAATGATGGTATCGACCACGTTTCCAAATACTCGACCTGGAGTGCTGGTATTGCCCTTCCAACCCATCAGCAGTAAATCAATATGTCGGTCTTTAATGGTCTCTAGCATCGCTCCTGCGGCATCGTGGGCAATGCGGAGTTGGGTGTGAACCTGAATTTGATGGTCGCGTCCCATCTGTTCGGCTTGGCGGAGTAGCCTGCGTCCACTGGTGGTGCGAACTATCGCTTCTGATGGGGAACTTCCTCTTGGAATGGTGATCACTTGCAGACATTCCACCTCGTAGTTCCGATCGCTGGCGATCGCCATTGCCATTTTCATGAGCATTGGCGCGGTTTGAGGGTTACTTAACGGCACCAGCATACGCCCAGAACCCGTAGCAGGCGATCGGGTTTGATAAACCACGTAAGAGGGCTCAGACGGAGAACCAAACTGGTTTTCGGCATTAAGCTGGTCTGCTTCAGCGCGAATAATGTCAGCCCGCGTGATAATTCCCACAAGCTTTTGTCCCTCTGTTACAGGTAAACGACTGAGTTTAAAACGGTTCAGCAAATATAAAACTTGCGTTAACTGGTCTTGAGAATTCACTGTTACAGGCTGAGGAGTCATAATGTCTGCCAGCGTGATTTCTCCATCCTTAATTGCGGGACGACGTGATAAATCTGACAAATCAGTCTGCGTAATAATGCCAATCAATTTACCGTCATCGACGATGGGAAAGCCGCGATGATGAGAACTCGAAAAAGCTTGCACTGCCTCGGTTAAGGTCATGTGGCTTGAGAGCGTTTCGACTCGACGCTGCATTAAATCTGCCGCCGTTAACTCTGCCCAAGAATCACTGATCGCTGAGTCTTGCGTAATATGAATGCCGTTCCATGCCAGCAGCCGACCGTAGATTGAGCCGGGGGCAATGCGATCGCTAATTAAGTAAGCAACCACTGAGCCAATCATCAGCGGTAACACTAAATTAAAGTCGGCAGTAATTTCAAAGACAATGACGATCGCGGTAATCGGACCGCGCGTCACGGCACTAAAAAATGCTCCCATTCCTGCCAATGCATAGGTCGTCGTTGGGCTAACTCCAGCCGGAAATCCTAACGGGATGCCAACCCACTGTTCTAACGCCAATGCCATAAATCCGACTGACTGTCCTAATGCTGCTCCCAAAATTAAGGAGGGAGCAAACAACCCGCCGGGCGCACCTGACCCAGCGGCAATCATCGTCAAAAAAAACTTAACCCCAAACGCCAGCAGTGTCACGTACCACAGCGTATTTCCCATGCTCAGCGACTCTTGCAACGCTGTGTTATCTCGAAACTCTGGAGGAAGCGCTGCCACCACCATGCCCGAAAGTAACCCCGCTAGACCAATCTTCCAGGGCAGGCTAACTTTTAGCACGTGGCGGTTAAATGTCATGCTGGCAAAAATTCCTTGACAGAACAGTGCCCCTAGCAATCCTGCCAATAGCCCCAGAATTAAGAAAAACGGCACGTCTTGCAGCGAAAAGCTGGTGAAGCGATCGCCTATGTCCTGACTGAGGCTCAACCCTTGTCCGCCTAATAGTCGAGATACCACTGCCCCAATAAATGAAGCTAAAATTGCTGTCCCTAAAGTCAAACCCGAAAAATCTTGCAGAAACTCTTCCACCACAAATAGCACTCCGGCAATCGGCGCATTAAACCCTGCCGCCAACCCTGCCGCCGCTCCTGCTGCAATCAACTGCCGCCGATATTCGGGTGAGGTGGGAATCCAACGGCTGAGTTGGGCTGCCAGCGCCGCGCCAATTTGTACCGTTGGACCTTGTCGTCCTAGATTTAATCCTGAACCGACTGCAAGAATGACGCTAACCATTTTGACGATCGCCACCCGCAGATTAAGGGCGATCGCCACATTTCCCAGCATTGCCTTGACCTGAGGAATGCCGCTTCCCGCTGCCTCTGGTGCAAACCGCGCAATGAGCCAGCCCGAGCATAATCCGCCCATCAGCCCTATTCCTGGCAGCACTAACCAGGCTGGAGCCAAGTACGATGTCTGCACTCGCCAAGCTCCGACCGCACCAATGCCATGCTTAAGCAACACTGCGGCAAGTCCAGAGACTAGCCCAATTACACAGGCTTCAAAGATGGCAAGCTTTTTTTGCCCAATCAACAAATAGCGGATTTGGTGAGGCAGGGAAATGATCCACATTAGAAAAAGATGGAAAGGACTTTTTACGTTTCATCTTGCACGATCGAGAGACAAATCTAAGGATTTCCCAGAATTCGATCGCATTAAAATAGCAAGGATTCGGGGTCGGCACGCAAGCGCTACGCCTAAAAGTTTTCGATGGAATGGTTTTCTATGATTTCTTTTTTACTGGCTGATGAGAGAGCTACTCGTAACTTAGGAATTGCTTTAGGGCGATCGCTCCTTCCTGGTTCCATCTTGTTACTAGAAGGCGATTTAGGCAGCGGTAAAACAACCTTGGTGCAGGGCATTGGCGCAGGGCTAGGAATTACCGAACCAATTAGTAGCCCCACCTTTATTTTGCTAAACGAGTATCCTGAAGGTCGCATTCCGCTCTATCACCTTGACTTGTACCGATTGCAGCCGTCAGAAGTAGAGGCATTGTATTTGGAAAGTTACTGGGATGGCACAGAGTTTCCCCTAGGAATTGTGGCGATCGAGTGGGCAGAACGGTTGAGACATTTGCCGTTAAATTACTGGAACATTCACTTGACCTGGGTTGAGGCTGGCGGCAGGCAGGTCATCATCAAGGCGATGGGAGACATTGCTCAAGCGCAGTTAATGCAGTTCAGGAGTTCGCTGAAGCTGGCTACAGAATTAGAAATAGACGCGCTAGATAGCTGATGAGCGATCGCCCCTGCGGCTGCTAACCCCGATTGTAAAGCGCTTTCTATCTGCTTGCCGCCACACCAATCACCCGTACACACCAAGGGCAATGGCGCTGCACTAAGGCAGGTTTCAGCCAAAGGATTCTGGGCAAACGCATAGCGCCAACGATGGACTTGCAGCAGGTTGGGAGTCGGCAGATCGGGGATGAGTTCCTTGATGCGACCCAGCAAATGATGCCCGATCGCCTGTAAGTCATCCGTTTCTAGATGCTGTTTGGCAAAGGCGGCGTTACTTTGCACCACCAAAACTGGATGGGTGGCATCAGGAAACTTACTATTGTCAAAGCTGACCCAAGCAATTTCGGCATCTTGCGAGGATGTCAGGGCTTTCCAGGTAGGCAAGTCAAGTGTCGGAGGATAGGTGGCGATCGCCGTTAAACAAGCGTCGAAGGTAGGCGATCGAAGCTTTGCCCAAAAGTCATCTCTCACCCATTTTTCTAAAGTCTCTGCCAAAGGCTCCAACAGCAGCAGCGCTTGCGGTGCCGGAATCGCCACAACTACCGCCTTCGCCCCCAAATTTGGCATCATCTCCACATTTGCAGGTTCCAGCGTTAGCTCCCAAGTTTGGTTAAACGTCACAGACTGTACCCGCTGTCCTCGATAAATCTCCAGCCCACTGGATAGAAATTTAGCCGCTGCTGTCATGCCGTTAGGAGATGCATAGTGCTGAATTTCTAAACCTGCTGATATTCCAGAGGGACTCCACTCACTAATTTCCATTGTCCAAGGCTCGATCACGGCTTGGGCACATAGCGTTTGAATCAACTGCTGCGACAGATTCCCCTGTACTTGCAAACACCGTACCCCGTGATCTGCAAACGCTTGGGGCAACCGACGCGTTGCCAACCGCCCGCCCAGCCCGCGTGATTTCTCAATCACAACGACGCGATATCCTTGCTGCTGAAGCGCTTGGGCACAGACTAAACCCGCTAAACCTGCTCCTATCACTGCTACGTCAAACTGGCTCTGCACTGCTCCTTCCATCTCTGCTGACATTTTGTAGAATATGGGACAATCGAAGCTGTAATAGTTTTGCTAATTTTCTTAAGACACATTGATTATCAAATTAGTTTATCGCAGGGGAGGAACGGACTTTGGACGAGATGCGAGCCGCGTTGGATTTGGCAACAGATGAGGAGCTAGAGTCACTGACCGAGATTTTATTTCGGCGTAAGTTTAATCCGCTGGACTATGTTTGTACGCCTGAACCCATTGAAGTTCTGTGCCAAGAGCGGCAAAGCTGGATTGATTCTATCGAAGCGCGGTTTCGGTTTGTTGCCGCCGATGGGATGACTGTGCTGAAAGGTCGAACTCGCCATATGACCTATCGGCAAATTCTGCTACAAGTTTGCCGTTACCTCAAAATTGATTGCTCCCTCAGCCTTTCTACCGAAGATCTCGAGTCAGAAGTTTTCCTTCATCTCTTAAGTCGCGCTTGGAAACAGCTTCCCTTCTCCGAAAAGTCTGCTTTAACAGGGAAATTGCAGCAAGCGGTTTCAGAATCTCATTTGGCAAAACAACTGCCGCTCTCATCTCAATCTGACCCGATGAAATTGATTTTGAAAGGTGGCAGCGCGATCGCTGTTAGTTCAGTCGTTCGTCCATTGCTGTTACAGGTTGTTGCCCGTCAGTTTGCTATTCACGCTGCTACTTATCAAATGGCTCAGCAAACTGTTTTGAGCGGTGCCGCGCAGCTGAGCAGCCGCGTATCGTTACAAACCGCGTCACGAGGAATGGCAGTTAGCGCAGCCCGGTATGGCGCAGTTCGGGGCGTGTTTGCTGTTTTGGGCCCAGCAATGTGGGCGTACTTCTTTGCAGATTTGGGCTGGCGAGCGATCGCCACTAACTATGGTCGCGTTATCCCTGTTGTATTCACATTGGCACAAATTCGCCTCACCCGCGCTGAGTGCTTCGAGCTAGCTTAAATCCCTCAAACTTGCCTCCTCTCTGTTCTCCTTCCATGTCACAGGCAAAGCAACCCCTCACCTATTACGACCTTTTGGGCTTACATCCCTCTGCATCAGTGCAGCAAATTCGTCGGGCATATCGAGAACGGAGCAAGCTTTATCATCCCGATACAACAGTGCTACAAGCCGCGATCGCGACTGCCAAGTTCCACGAACTGAACGAAGCCTACGGAACCCTCAGCAGCCCCGATCGCCGCAGTCAGTACGATCGCAAAATTGGCTATTCGCGCGTTCCCTTCGTTCAACCGTTGCCTAATCTTTACGACCCTCCCACTCCTCGGACTAGCAAGCCCTATCGCTCTTCGGCATATCTTGATCCAAGCGATCGCCCTCTCTCTCCTGGAGAAATATTTGCCCTATTTATCATGGGCGCAACGTTGATCGGATGCCTTCTCCTAGTGTTAATCGTGGGCGTGGCGCGTGGAGAAATAGCCTTGTGATACATTAATCCAAGTAATCATGATCTCTAATGACAACCCGCCCGATCGCATGAATCTTCCTTCTGCCAATACCCCCCTCTATAATCATCCTCTGCCCGATATTGAAGAGTGGCTGCGCTCTAAAGGCTGTCAGCAAGACTCTAATAACCTTCACTGCTGGACGCTACGAAATCCGGGTTGGGAAGCCGAACTTTGGCTGGAAGTTGATGCCCTCACCGTTCGCTATTTTGGCGCAGCAGAAGATGGGGGAGACATAATGCGCACCTTCAAATATTCCTTGAGTCGCCACGACTTGGAAGCCGCGATTTTCTCAGGCCCTTAACCCATGAATTCCTACGAATCCCAACCCAACCGCGAATGGTGGGCACAACGCTGGATTGATGTCTTAGAATCGTTCGGTTGGATTCGGCGGCTAGAACGCGCCCGCATTTATGCCCGCGAGGGGAACGTTCTCAACATTGACTTTCATGACAATGCTCAGGTTTCTGCGCTCGTTCAAGGCACTGCCCCAGAGCCTTACCAGGTCTCTCTATCCCTTGACTCGTTCGATGATGAGCAATGGCAGTACGTGATTGAGTCGATGGCAGAGCGGGCGATTTTTTCGGCAAAGCTGCTGGCTGGAGAAATGCCGCAAAATATCGAGGAAGTCTTCACGGCTAATGGCTTAAGCCTGTTCCCGTTGACCAAGTTTGATATTCATAGCCAATGTTCTTGCCCTGATCAGGCAAATCCTTGTAAGCACATTGGCGCAGTTTATTACCTCTTGGGCGATCGCTTCAGCGAAGATCCTTTCGTGTTATTTCAACTGCGAGGACGTGCCAAAGAACAAATTATTACTGCCTTGCGTCAGTTGCGTAGTACTCCGATCGAGGAAATTGCTGAAACGCCTCAGTCTGCGCCCCTCGATCTACAAAAATTTTGGCAATACAACCAGCCGCTAGACTCCTCTCTCGTCGTTATTACGCCTCCTCCTAGCAGTGAGACAGTTTTGGATTTATTAGGCGCTATTCCACTGAAATCAGAAGCGTCGGCGGTTTCGGCAAATCAGGCAGCCGTTGCAGCGCAGCTAGCATTGGACTATTTGCAGACTATTTATGCCCAAGTGAGTCAGCAAGCGGTTCTAGCCGCAATGACGACAGGCAGTCGGCAAGAATGAACGTTCCTGATGATTTGAACCATTGCATTATTTTGGGCATTGACCCAGCGATCGCCAGTATCGGTTTTGGGGCAATTCGAGGCAATCAAGCCTTGGAATATGGCGTGATTACCACCCCCTCGAAAGTGCCCACCTACGAACGTCTTAGTCAAATTCGCAGCGATATTGCCGAACTCTGCAACCTGGTTAAGCCCGAAATTGTTGCCCTAGAAATGCCATTTTTTGGACGCGAGAACACCAATGCCAGCAAGGTTTTACGAGCGCTCGGTGTAATTGAACTGGCATTGGGCGATTGGGGCATTACCGATTTGATCTTTCTCCATCAATCGCAAGTTAAATCGGCTGTGGCGCAGTATGGCTCTAGTAAAGGTGAAGTGAAATTGGCAGTCATGCATATCTTTGGGTTGGCGAAACCGCCTAGCCCCGATGATAGTGCCGATGGATTGGCGATCGCCTACGCTGCCCAATGTGGGGCAAGAGCAAACGTCACTTAATTGATCTGGTCATCCTCTTTATCCTGTCACAACCTGTTACGAGACACCCACAGGCACGCCCAAATCCTGCAAGATACCCCGAGCCGCTGTCTCTGCCGTTTCACAAGCGCCATTCATATATCCTTGAGAACCGGGCGAACAGTGTTCTCCAGCAAACCAAATATTGCCTACGCGCTCCCCTTCTGCCCCGCCGATCGTTGTCCATTGTCCGGGCAAATAACAGGCATAAGAACCTAGCGAATACGGCTCGGCTGCCCAGAACGATCGCACCACTTTTCCTTGCTGTGCCGCGCTAATTCCTGGAAAAATCCCTTCAAAATCACTTAATAATTTCTGTGCCTGCGCCTCAACATTGCCTTCTCCCAGCGTTATTCCATTCGTCCCTCCTCTCAAATTGGTCAGCCATCCTGACGAGCCGATCGCATAGCGGGCACTTTCCCAAGTATTTTGAAAATCTAAATCGCTGTAAACGCTAATAGTAGAGTGATAGCGCGATCGCCAAAGGCGCTCCTGAAAGGGCATAGACAGCTTTGTACTAGTGCCATAGCCTAACTCAGCGATCGCCCGCCGCTTTACGGGTGGCAAATCGATCGCCAATTCAATATGTCGCAGCACTCCAAACGGCACCGTTACCAAAATGTGTTCATAAGTGCGTTCCACACTCGTTGAGCCTTGCCGTAAACTAACCTGATAACCACCCGCTGATTTTGCTCGAATAGACTCCAGTACCGTCCCCGTCTCCACGGCTCTGTGTAGTCGCTCTGCCAGTCTCTGCGGAATCTGATCATTGCCGCCCACCACGTGATAGCGCTCATCGCTAACTCCGTAGGTACTCCACTGACCCACCTCCGCTCCAATCAAAAACAACATATTCAAGCAAGACTGTGACTCTGCATCTCGCCCAAACTCAGTAATGTAAGCCACTTTCAGCAGTTGATCCATCGCCCACGACATGGGTGTCGTTGCTAAATATTCTGCAATCGAAAGGCGATCGAGCCGCACTGCTGCCTGACTCGGATCGTGGTAGCTAATATTGCGATCGGCTCTGCCGTTACCGCAAGGGTCGCCCAACCTTTGCAAATCATTAGCAATTCGCTTTGCCAAGGGCGAAAACTCCTCAATCACCTGCTGCTGGCTGATCCTGTGTCCCTGAAAAAATAAAACCTCTGGCTCTAACCCCATATCTGCCAAGCGCAGATCAGCCAGTTCTAGCCCTAACTCTGTTGCCAGCGATTGCACCGCAGTATGACGAGTATCAATAAATTCTCCCCCCATTTCCACCACGCCCGGAGTGCCTGCCACATTCCGCAAACTCCGCAGTCGCCCTCCCACCCGCCGACTTGCCTCCACTACATCTGCCTGTACTCCCGCCTGCTGCAACCGATAAGCTGCCGTTAGCCCTGCTATCCCAGCCCCCACAATCAGCACGCTCGATCTATCCGAAAATGTGCGACTAGATGCCCTTTCATTCGTCATGGTTGGAAGCAGCCCTGCTCCCCTAACCCCGATCGCTGCCATTCCCCCTAATACTTGCCGCCGCGAGAGCCTCAGATCCCTGACTTCATCCTTCGGCATCCCCGTCTTTGCCGAAGTCACATAAATCTGATAAGCCTGTCGCAACAGATCAACCAACGCCGTTCTAGCCATAAAATCAAGATTTAGTTACTACAAAAATAATTTTCTTCGTCCCCTCCTGCCATTAGAAGGAACTCGTCTATGCCCTGGTTTGTCAAAATTGAAAAAGGCATTGTCAGCAAACCGACTTTTGACCAGTTTGTCCCTGCCCACAAAGACTATGTTAAAAACTTAATTGCGAACGGGCACCAAGCAAAAACCGGATACTGGAAAGAATTCGGCGGCGGAATGCTGTTGTTTCAAGCCACGGACTTAGCAGAAGCCAGGGCGATCGCTGCTCAAGATCCGCTCATTAAAAATGGCTGTGTTGAGTACGAACTACACGAATGGTGCATTGTCATCGAATGACCTCCCTAAAAGATGACTAACGACTGGTTAAGATTGAGAATGTGGAAAGGACTGGAGACAAACGTATGAGCGATGACGACGGATTCAAAATAGTGGCGGACAACCGTCAAGCCCGATTTCTTTACGAAATCCTCGAAACCTACGAAGCCGGAGTCGAACTCCGAGGCACTGAGGTCAAATCAATTCGTCATGGCAAAGCAAACCTGCGCGATGGCTACGCCCTCATTCGCAAGGGCGAGGCATGGCTTCATAATGTCCATATCTCTCCTCACCAAACTGCCAGCCAAGTTTTTAACCACGAGCCCCTCCGTACCCGCAAACTTCTCTTACATAGCAAAGAAATCAGCAAGCTAGTCAGCCAGGTAGATCAGCAAGGACTCACCGTCGTGCCGCTCAAAATGTACCTTAAACGCGGCTGGGTTAAACTCACGATCGCCCTAGTTCGAGGCAAAAAACTTCATGACAAACGAGAAGACCTGAAGCGCAAACAAGAAACCCGAGAAATTCAGCGTGTTATGAAAAATAACTAGTCACTTAACTAGTCAATGAGTGGGTGATGGGGGGGCGATCGACAAGGCTTAAATGGTTAACTGACGCTCAGAGAATGCAACAAAATATTGCGAATTCGATTGGCTAATGTTACATTTCTTTACAAGGTCTACAGTATGTCCCTATCCGGCTTGGCGTGATGCAAATTCATTAACACCGTCAGTTAGGGCATTCAATAGTCCTGATTATCTCCTTCCAACACAGCGAATCGAGCCAGCCTACGTGAAGGCTGGCTTTTCACTAAGTATCTTGTAACCCCAAGTTAAATTGCACTAACTGTCACCGTTTTTCTCTCAAACTCCTAAAGGTGTGTCATGGTTTGAAAAGAAGGTAAGAGTTTTAATTAAATCTTGGGTAAATCCGGTTTGAGATCACAATGCCGTGATAGCTTAATGAATGGCGAAGACACCTTAATGATGTTTACAATGTCGATCGCACTAAACCTACTTATTTAAGCGACATTGGGCAATCATCATTCCACAGTATTTATCTTGCAAGTTTGTAGGTAGGATTATCAAAGTTGGTTAAGCAGCGACACAGCCTACCGATAAAGAGGGTCAGATCCGGTTCCTCTACTGATGTAGGGAACATAATTTTCCAAATCGTTTATCTCTTTTAAGCCTCTGGAGGTTTTTTATAATGTCTATTCGCATATACGTGGGTAACTTGCCCAAAGAGTTTGAGCGTGAGGAATTAGAGGCTGTGTTCGCCGAATTTGACGAATCTGCATCTACTAAGGTGATTACCGATCGCAAAACTGGTAAATGCCGTGGTTTTGGTTTTGTCACCGTCAAAACTGACGAACAAGCTGATGTTCTCATCGAAAAGTTCAATGGCTTTATGTTCAAAGACACCGAACTAAAACTTGAGAAAGCACTCCCTCGAGCTAAAGGTAGCGAAGAAGGTGCCCCCGCAGCAGCTCCTGCGGGCGGCGGTTCAGCCAAGCGCAGCAAATCATCTAATAGCGGCAACAAATCCCGCCGCCCCGCGACTGCCGAGCCTACCGAGTCTGAATCTGTTCAGCCCGATCCTCGCTGGGCACAGGATCTAGAAAAGCTCAAGCAACTGCTAGCCGCTCAAACGACCAATTCTTGATCTATAAATCTAGAATTGCTTCTCATTAAAACTCAGTACATCCCATAAGATTTACTCTTTTAGAAACATTGATCTTCTAGACCAGAAACCCCTCATTCTGATTAGAGCTTCTTCAACAGCAGCCCTTCTTTAACAGCAGCCGATGACCTCAGAAAAAATTCTGGAGTCGGCTGCTGTTTATTGGGTTAGGGAGTTGCGTGAAAATAAAACCCCAATGGGATACATTGACTTATCAGCCCCCTAAATCCCCCATTCTGGAGGACTTTGACAGGTTCGGAAGTCCTGCCCCAGAATGGGGGATTTAGGGGACGGTTCGGGGCGTTATTTAATCGCAACTCCCTTAGGCGCTTTTACTTAAACAAGAAGAAGTATTTTTTGTAGCAGAATGTCGGGACGAACTGGTTGAAAGAGCCAATCATCTGCCCCGATCGCCAGCCAGTCTATTCTCGCTCCTATCTCAGCTTCATCAACCATAACCACCACTTTGACCCGGCTCATTGCTAGATTTTGGCGCAAGCCCTGAACTAGACTAGCGCCATCAATATCTGAAAGCCGAGCATTGGTAATAACCATAAAAGGACGAAGCGCTTCAATTGAGTCAATTGCCGTCAAGCCTTCTAGCAACCACACCACTTGATAGCCCGCCGCTGTTAAAACGTCACAAACCACGGTTGCATTGTCTTCATCATGCTCAATCAAAACGATGCGCCCTTGAGGCTGCTCCACCATTGGCGGAATCCGCACCTTAATTTTGCCTAGATGAGAAGTCGGCAGCCGTACTGTAAAAATAGAGCCGACCTCTGGTATGGACTCTACACCTACCCACCCGCCATGTAGTTCTACTAACTGCTTTACTAGCGCTAGTCCTAAGCCTGTACCTCTGTACTGGCGATGATAGCCTGCGTCAAGCTGCCGAAATTTTTGGAAAAGCAGCGGTATTTGGGCTGCAAAAATACCGATTCCTGTATCTTTAACTTGAAAGGTGACTTGATTTTCTTCTCGAGACACCCGTAAGGTAATTTTTCCGCCTTCAGAAGTAAATTTAACGGCATTGTCCATCAAGTTAAATAAAATTTGCTGCACCCGCCGAGGATCTGCCGTGAAAGGCTCAACTTTTTCTTTGGATGGCAAGTCTAACTTCAAGTCGATCGATCGCAGTGTTGCTTCTGCCTCAAATGCTTTAAGGGTCTGGCGTGCCAATAGGATCGGAGAAACCTTCCCTAACTCCAGCGTCATCTGGTGGGAGTCTGCTTGTGACACGTCGAGAATGTCATTAATTAAGCTTAAGAGTTGTTCGCCGCTGTCATGAATGATTTGCAAAAAACCTTGCTGCCGTTCATTGAGCGTATCTTTTGACCATCGTTGTAGCGTCGTAGACATACCAATGATGCAGGTCAAAGGCGTGCGGAGTTCGTGAGTAACGCTGGCAAGAAATTCGCTTTTAGCTCGGTTTGCAGATTGAGCAGTTTGCGTTACGGCTTGAAGTTCCTGAGTGCGTTCAATGACTCGCTGCTCTAAGGTTTGCTTTTGTTGCTGGACTTCAGCATAAAGCTGGGCTTGGCTAATGGCGATCGCCAAATGTTCAGCAATCTGCTGTAAAAATTGTCGTTCACTCTCTTGCCATTGGCGCGTGTGATGGCATTCATGAGCGACCAAAAAGCCCCAAAGCGCTTGATTCTGAAAAATAGGCGCAATTAGCTTCGATCGCACCTGCGCAGTTTGTAGAAAATGCAGTAAACAAGGGGTGGTTGCATAGGATATGTTGACATCTTCTACCGCCAAAGCTGAACCTTGACAATAAAGGACAGAATGTCGAGAGCTTTGTAGGACATCGCAGGCATCGATTAAATGCAAAACCGATGAGATTTCATCAGAAGCTTTAGCCTCGTATGCGACAAAGCCGCTTTCTGGGGAAGCGTCATTAGCATGTCCCAGTTGGTAAATGATCAGACGATCGGCATTTAAAAACTGTCGCCCTTGCTCCACAGCCGTTTGAAGAATCACAGGTAACTCTAAACTCTGGCGGATTTGGGTAGTGACTCGCTGAATTTGCTGCTGCATGGCGATCGTTCCAGCATGTTCAGAAGCTAAAGAATTTGTCGTAAGAAGATTAATGAGCTTGAGAGTAAATTCAGATTGGGCATGAGGATTATTAGGCTGCACTGCTATAGGAAACTGCTGAGATTGAGAGAGAAAAAGGGCGATCGCTTCCGGCTCAAACGTTAGACCAATGCGGTAACCCTGCACCACCTGTTCTCCTACCAAAAGCGCGCTGAAATCTGCCGACACGACTCCCATAAACTGGTCAACTCTCAGCCCCAACCACTCAAAGGTCGGCTCTTGATAGAGTAATCGTGCTACTTCTGGCGATCGCTGCGTCAGTACCTTTGCATCAGCACTCGCTGTTTCTGCCAAAAGCTCTTGTAATTGGATAAACTGTGAACTCGATAAAACCTGGCTTACCCCTAAGGGTTTAAAAGATTGCATAGCTTCGTCTGCACCAAATACTGCGGCTATCAGCCGAGTTGAGGAAAAGGACACAAAAATTTTAATTAAGACCTGGCTTCATCTTGCCTTCCCGGGTTGAGTCAATGCCCAGTTCACCATAAAATCTTTAGGGTTGACAGCCCTACCTGTTCAAAATCTCCTATACTTCCCCTCTATGACTGCCACCCTCAAAACTACGCCTCGTCTCGCCTCTCAATTGGTGAACGGCATCCTTGCCATCAAACCATTAGCTGCCCTCGCTAAACATCAAGCCCGCTCCATGATGATTAAACGTGCAGAATCGATTGGCGTTTACTGGCGGCAAGAAGTTCAAATCTTGCGATCGCGGGGCAGCCAAGCCGAATTTGCTCCTGAGTGGGAAACCGAACTCGCTCAAGTCAAAAACCCTAACCTCACCTATCCTGACTATTACCTTCGCCCTTTCCATGCCTACGAACAAGGCAACATGAGTTGGGAAGCTGCCATGGAAGTAGAAGTGGCAGCCCATGCTGTTCATGCCAAAATTTGGCAAGATGCGGGAGCCAAAGGAGACGGGATGCTGCGGCAAAGCTATCACGACGTTTTGCAGAAGCAGATTGCGATCGCTCCCCAAGCCATTCTAGACATAGGCTGTAGCGTTGGGATGAGCACCTTTGCGTTGCAGAACATTTATCCTCAAGCGCAAATTACTGGGCTAGATTTGTCGCCCTACTTTTTAGCGATCGCTCAATACCAGTCCTTTCAGCGCTCTACCCAGCCTGCTCCGACCTGGCTCCACGCTGCCGCCGAAGCCACTGGGCTGCCTGATGCTTCCTACGATCTCGTTTCGGCACACTTAGTTTTCCATGAGTTGCCCCAACCTGCGGCGATCGCCATTCTTCAAGAAGCTCGTCGCCTTCTTCGCCCCGGCGGGCACCTCGCCATCATGGACATGAATCCCCAATCCGAGGTCTATGCCCAGATGCCTCCCTACATCCTCACCCTGCTCAAAAGCACCGAACCCTACCTCGACCAATACTTCGCCCTTGATCTTGCTCAAGTCATTTATGACGCAGGCTTCGATCGCCCCACCATTACCTCCAATAGCTCCCGCCACCGAACCCTCGTTGCCCAGGTGCGTTAAAATACAGCCACAAAAATATTCCTAAGTTCACCCTTTAAGGGTCGTGGGGCACATTCATCAAGCAGAATTCGCATAAGCTGTCAGCAGTTCCTTTGCCAAGTAAAGGTCTGCGATCGCTTGCTCACGCCCAACACTGGGAAAATGATCTAGGAATTCATTGAGTGGATTGCCCGCTTCGAGATAATCGAGCAACGTTTTCATTGGCACACGAGTTCCAACAAAAATAGGAGTTCCTCCTAATATTTCAGGGTCGCTATGAATCACACGCGCTGCAATTGTCATATCAGTTATCCGATAGCAGGAATCTACTCGATCTTAGCCTACGACTAACTGCTCAGAACGCTTATTAAAAGCGATCGCCCCAACACTAAACTTAGAGTAGCTTTCAACCTTAGATGTGAACAGATGTGCCTCCGATACTGTCACCACCTAGACTAATTGGCATAATAGTTGCGCTCAGCGGCTGTAAATAACCTCAAACTTAGTACCAGCGAATTCCTTCAGTCTGCTGCAACATGATTGTTTGGGCTGATGGCTACACCTCGCTTTTTATTGGGTAGCTATGCAGAAACTTACTAACATCTTCGATTAGCTCCCAAACCTCTTCTTTTGAAGGAGGGTTAGATACTGCATGACTACAACGATTTCGAACATCACCCATGACTTGAATGCGTCGATGTTGTGTTTGATCATAAATCCTTGCAGATTTCAGTGTTTCACTTAGTGGGTCAATTGTATTACCACGTAGTACGAGAGGGGGGATTTGACTAACGCACAATGCTCTCAAATGCTCTTCAAGAACGACTCCAGCCATTGCTCCAGCCGCAGGAAAATAACCAGTCTTGAAAAGGACTTTTGCCTCAAACAAAGGGTCACTTGCCTCTTCCCTAGATGAAGGACTGCTTAGAATTTCTTGAACGACTGTTTTGAAACCAAACCATCTTGTCTTTGTAGCCTCAGTACCCGCTGGACGACGCGAAATCGCGGCACGAATTTGAGGGTTGGTCACAATGTAAAACTTATAAGCCTCGAAAATAGATTTTGCTACAGGTTAAACTTTTGAGGGTGGATGTCCTATAAGAGCAGATGCCTGAATATCAAGGGCAGAGATGGAGAATTTCTTTTCCCATCGCCCCTCATCTTGCGATGCTCCTTCATCCACAGAATAAAGTCGTCCTGAATGCTCACCAAACACTATGTAAACGTTCTGCATAGATTGCTGAAACATTGTTCTAAGCTCAGCAACCTGCACTTTCTCTTTAGGTGCGTATCTACCCATGTAGTCGTTAAGAAATCGCTTTAAATTACCTGCATAGTGGTCGATTCTATTCGTAAATGAGAAGAATCGAAGAATCATTTCACGTTCAATGAATCGTGATTCTGGAGAGTTATGACCTTTGATTTTCCGCCAATTACCATCCTGCTCCAGCTCTGTCAGCAAATCGCAGAACAAACCTCGATAAACACAATTTCTAATTTCCTGTTCATTTAGTGCCATCGCTCCACGATTTAATCTCTCAAAGATTTCATAACGCAAATCTTGATTTGTTCCCGCGTCAATGACAATGCTGCGGATAGGAGCATCCATAATCTTTTCTTGATCTTGCTCAGACAGTTCCTGAAAAAGCTTACCGTTTAGACTACTTAATTTTTGAAGCTTCTGTAATTTGAAGTTATTGGTAACAAATTTAATTAACGTTGTCAAACGTTGCTGTCCGTCAACAACTTCAAGCTTCCCTGTTTCAAGACGCACAAAGTAGAGGGGCGGAATCGGTATTTGCAATAACAATGACTCTATAAGGCGTGATGGCAACTCAGGTTTCAGTTCCCAGACATACTCACGCTGGTAATGGGGTTGTGGATTAATCTGTCCCCGCTCAAACTTGTCACGCAGTGTCGAAATAGTCCAGTCGTGAGGTTGGCTAGCAACAGGTCGAGCATCAGGTTTATCTGCCACCTCTTCTACTTCGGGTTCAAGCTCTGCGTAAACTTCATCCGTTTCATAAGTATCTATCATTTTGCTACAAGTTATTACGTGTACGCTTTGACCCGATGCATTCTAAGCCAAAATCTTCTATCCAAGCACTTTTAGAGGCACTACTTTACCCCGCATCTCATCCGCACAATACCTTAAGCAAGATGGCAGCAGAATTTTAAGACGCGATCGCCCCACTAACTCTACACAGTCGCAAATGCAGGCACTTGCCGCTGGGCGATCGCCGCCTCCTGCTTCAATCCATAGACCTCACAGGAATTATTCGGGCTTTCAATCAGCTTCACCTTGTGTAGCTTTGCCCCGATCGCTCGAATCGGTTGCTCCAGCAAATCCCGAATGTGAATTGCAATATTTTCAGCCGTAGGAACCACCTCAGCAAAGTAAGGAATATCCTTATTCAAAAACGTATGGTCAAACGGCTCCACCACAAACTCATCCACTGCTTTTTGAAACGCCACCAAATCCGCAATCATCCCTGTGCGGGGTTCAATTTCGCCCTGAATTGTCACTTCTAAGTGGTAGTTGTGCCCATGCCCATTTACCCTGGCGCACTTGCCATAAATTTCCGAATTTTGCTCTAGGGTTAGGGTCGGCAACGCCAGACGGTGAGCCGCGCTGAAGTGTGTACTAATGGTGAGATAAGCTTCCATATTGTGACCCTTGTATTCTGCCCAAAGTTCAGGATGTTCAAAAAGTTGAATGCGCACCAGCGGTAAATGTGCCGCCAGCCTTTGCCAAATCACTCGCGCTATGTTTTCTGTAGTGGGTAAGCCTTGCTGAAACTCCTCCCAAGCCTCATTGAGGTAAGAAAAATCAAGTTGGCTCGTTACTTCCCGCTTAATCACCTGCTTCACATCAGATAGGTTCAGCACCATGCCATACTCGTCCAAATCCCCTTCCATGGATACGTAAAGGACGTAGTTGTGCCCATGCCCAGGGAAACGGGTACAAAGCCCAAATTTTTCAATGTTCTCAGCCTCGCTTAGCTCTGGCAACCAGTAACGATGGCTCGCAGAGAACTGGGCTCGGCGATCGATGATGCATTTCATAGGCGTAAGGAGTGTTAAGTTCCGTAACTTACCTAGAATAACAAGGTTGAGTCAGAAATGACTTTGAAAAGCCGTTAGACTAATTAACAAAATCGCCTCCGTCCACTCCACCACAGCCCCATAAGTATCCCCCGTATGCCCCCCCAGCTTACGGTTGAACCAGGCAGGAACAAGCAAGGCGATCGCCACCCCACTCAGTAACCCCACCCCCAGCCATCGTGCATTCAAAAACACAAAAATGGGCAGCAAGTTCAGCAGTAGCAACATTAGCAGCGACGGCACCACATCTCGCCAAGACCGAAGGGCTGCCTTATGGAAGGCTCCTTTACCCGTTGGTTTTAAGTACGGATAACGCGCGATCGCCACCTGCTGCGCCCAGCGTCCCCAGCCTGCTACCAATGGCAATAAAAACCATCGCCAGTCTGGTAATTCTGCCAACGCCGCAGTCTTGAGTAAGAGGAGCGCGATCGCCGCGATCGCCCCAAAAGCGCCCGTATGGCTATCCACCATCACCTCCAGTCGCCGCTGCGGATCGGTCACTGCCAGCCCATCCGCAGTATCCATTGCCCCATCTAGGTGCAGTCCGCCTGTAATCGTAACCCAAGCCACCACCACTACCGTGCTCCGGGTCAAAATAGGCATCCCGACAAGTTGTAAGCTTTGATCAAGTAGCCCTAGCAAAGCTCCAATTCCTAGCCCAATGAGCGGCGCTAAACGCGCAACCTGTCGAAAGTCCAGCGTCCAGGCAGGAACCGGAATGCAGGTATAGAAGGCGATCGCCGCCATGACACTTGCCACCCCATCTGCCAAGAATTTCATAGTTTCTCCTGAACGTCGTAGGGTTTAATCGTATTAAAGAATTACGCTGACAAAAAGAGGTAAGGGAAAGTGCGAACACTCGCTTCCCCTTGCCTCTTCATCGTTCACTGTACTTAGGGAGTTGCGTGAAAATAAAACCCCAGTGAGATGCATTGACTTATCAGCCCCCTAAATCCCCCATTCTGGGGCAGGGCTGATCTATTGAAAGAAGGAAAATACCTCTGCTCCTTATCCTTCTGTTGAGTATCGGTAGACACCCATATAAGCTCAAACCCAAGAATGCCGGTCATGAGGTTTTCCTCTAATCAATAGATCAGCCCTGCCATTCTGGGGGACTTCGAAAGGTTCGGAAGTCCCCCAGAATGGGGGATTTAGGGGGCGATTCGGGACGTTATTTAATTGCAACTCCCTTAGCACGCAGCGAATGCAATAGGTTCAGCCCTATCGCTGAACTTCTCAACCCTACTTCTCATTCATAATGAAAACGTCAAATGGGCAAAAACTACAAACTTTAGAGGTTGCACAAAGCGGATTTTACGTAACTTCCGTAAATCCAGTTAAGAGATTGTTCAGAGACTTGAGATATTATTGGTTCAAGTACAATTTTTATAGCCGCTAGGGTTAAATCTTTAACCCGTTCTAGCCTCATTCCCCGGAGGTCAAAGCGATCGCCTTAAACTTGCACTTGTGAGTATTACGGTTACTCACTTTCTATTCTCGCGAGTTTTCAGCTTTTTAGAAGTGTACCCATTTCAAATTGACGAGTAGCAGTTTATCCAATCCCTTGTGTTAAGCAATCGTCCACAGATGCAGGCAAGGTTTTTTCCGCCCATTTACCAGTCGTTCAACCAAAGGTCATTCGCTCGACCTAAGGCTTCCTCACCTATGAGCTACGATAAACTCCCTGGAAATACTCATTTGCCTGCGCCTTGTATTGTTGACACAGGCATCGTGGTTAACAAACAAGACATGCGCCGTCTACTCTGCGATTTGAGCCGAGTTCGCTACTGTTACACCCAAGACAACGATGTTCTGACAGAAGATGAAGGTTACCTACTAGAGGTATTTTCCGACCCTCAGCGCTCGACCCTGGTAGCCAACCACACTCTTTATATCAACGTTCATAGCTTTGATTGTTTGAAGCTAGAGCGAGTGCCCAAAGGACAGTCTTCGGCACCTGAACAGCAGGCTTGTTTTGACTTGATTCAAGACAATCGTCAGCTTCGCCTCATTCCCCTTACCAATCCGCTTCAAGAGCAAACCAGTCGCCACCTTAACGCGGCAGCGCTAGAAGCAGTGGTTGCAGAAGTTTTATCTGCCAGCTGGGACGTCCGGATTGATGATGAAGAAAACTTTCCTTCCTAAAAGTCTCTTCCCTTAGAGAGATTCTCAGCAGCTAGATATCCGTTTTGGCTATCTAGCTGGTTTTAGGTTAATTCGTTTAACCTGATCTTGTGACCTAATCTTGAAAAAATGCGGTCAAGTTACGATCGCCTGTCAAATTCTTCGGTATGGTGGTGAACGGTTCATCACGCGATCGCCCCATGCATTCCGACTCTGTATTTTCCTTCCAGTGCCAAGCTCATTGTAGCCACACCCATGCTCGGGCAGGCGTTTTTCAGACTCCTCATGGCATTGTCGAAACGCCCCGCTTCATGCCTGTAGGCACATTAGCCAACGTCAAAACCGTTACCTCTGCCCAACTTAAGGAAACTGGGGCGCAAATGGTGTTGTCTAATACCTACCATCTCCATCTCCAACCCGGAGAAGACATTGTGAAGCGGGCGGGCGGCGTACATCAATTTATGGGCTGGGAAGGTCCTATGCTGACTGATTCGGGTGGGTTTCAAGTCTTTAGCCTCAGCAAAATGCGATCGATCTCTGAAGATGGAGTGACGTTTCGATCGCCCCGAGACGGTCAAATGATCCACCTTACCCCAGAGCGCTCAATCCAAATTCAGAATGCTTTAGGGGCAGATGTGATTATGGCATTCGATGAATGCCCGCCTTACCCTGCTACCCGTCAACAGGTTGAAGAGGCTACCGATCGCACCTATCGGTGGCTAAAGCGCTGCATTGCTGAGCACCAACGTCCTGACCAAGCGCTCTTCCCCATTGTTCAAGGTGGGGTTTACCTGGATCTGCGTCAAGAGGCAGCACGAAATTTGGCGGCGTTGGATATGCCCGGATATGCGATCGGTGGGGTAAGTGTGGGGGAACCCCCAGAACTAATCGAAGAAATTGTTAAAGCGACTACGCCACTGCTACCAGAGAACAAACCGCGTTATTTGATGGGAATTGGAACTTACCGGGAAATGGCACAGGCGATCGCCGCTGGCGTTGATCTATTCGACTGCGTGATTCCAACCCGCCTTGCCCGTCACGGCAGTGCCCTAGTGCAAGGCGATCGCTGGAACGTTAAAAACGCCCGCTTCCGAGAAGACTTTACGCCACTAGACGCGAGTTGCCCTTGCTATACCTGCCAAACTTTTACCCGTGCCTACCTCAGCCATTTGCTGCGATCGCAAGAGCTACTGGGCTACACGCTCCTCTCAATCCACAATATTACCGAGCTCATTCGGTTTACTCAGCAGATTCGGGAGGCAATTTTGGGCGATCGATTTACCACTGAGTTTTCCCACTGGCTCAAACCTGAAGCGGCTCAAGCTTGAAATAGAAAAGTGACCTTATCCCCCTTGCCTAGCGCAATGCGATCGCCAATGCGGAGACGATGACGGTTTCCGGGGGGAAGCGGCACATTGTTAATGTAAGTCCCGTTAGAACTCCCTAAATCCTCAATGTAATAAGCATCTGCTTCAACCCGAATATCAGCATGAATGCGGGACACAATCTCTGAATTGGGGAAGCCAGAAACATCAATATCGGGGGGAATGCGATCGTTGGGTTTGCCAATGTGAATGACAGAAAGGTTTGTAGGAAGTTCGATGGTGAGATTGGTTTGGACTTGCAGCAACCGAGCGGTTTGAGTCTGAAGCTGTGTAGATTGTGCCCCTGGTATTGGACTAAAAGACGCCTCAGGAGGAGGCGCAGGTTCCGAAGCTATAGGCTCAGAAACAGCCACAGGCTCAGAAACAGCCACAGGCTCAGAAACAGCTACAGGCTCAGAAACTACGGGCTCAATAATCTGTGCCATAGGTGATGCGGGTTGTTCTATGGATGCCGAGGGAAAGGGAAAGGATGGTGGAGGTGAAACTGCTTCAGGAACCTCAGCCCCAGAAGCCTCAGCCCCAGAAGCCTCAGCCTCTACTGGAAACGTCAGCGGGTCTGGCAAAACTAACGGTTCTGGTGGAGAGAGGTCGGGTACGCCTGAATCGGGAGATGCACTGGCAGTGGATGGAGCGGCACTTTGCAGATTAAAGCCACACTGACCACAAAAGCTAGCATCCGCTTGGACAGATGCTTTACAGTTAGGGCAGGTCGAGAGAACAGGTAAAGGCGTGTAACATGCCTCACACTGCACGGCTCCATCGGGGTTTGGGTGGTTGCAATTTGGACAGACGATCATGCCATTCTCCAATCAGGCTCCGAAATCAATATATTAGTGGGGCAATACGTTAGCGGGGCTAGTCGCTATTCTGTCATATTATTCTGTAAAAAAAGCTTCATATTTACCCTGCCAAAATTTCGCCCGCCGACTGATCGAGTAACCAATAGAGTTCGCCTGCAGGTTGAATCAACCGAGAAGGATAGGCTAGATCATCCCCTGTTTCAGCAAAGATTTGGGTCAGAGCGGGCTGTTTAGAGGCTCCTGCAACAACGAAAAAGACGCAGCGAGCATGGTTAATGAGGGGAACTGTGAAGGTGAGACGAGGCTGACCATCTTTGTTGCCCACGGCAATGAGGCGATCGCTTACTTTCAACGCTGGCGTGTGGGGAAACAGTGATGCGGTATGCCCATCATCCCCCATGCCCAGCAGCACAATATCGAAAACTGGGAAGATTTCTGAAGAGGTATTAAAGAATTCGTAAAGCTGGATTTCATGCTTCTGAGCCGCCATCGCGGGTTCTGGTTCATCGGTGGGCATCGGATGAATGTTGCCCTCTGGAATAGGGACTTTGCTAAGCCATGCCGATCGCGCCATGCCTTCATTACTATCAGGATGAGCCGGGGGCACATAGCGTTCGTCGCCCCAAAAAACATGGATTTTGTCCCAGGGTAAATCTTGAGTAGCGATCGCCTCGTACAAGGGCTTGGGCGTGCTGCCTCCCGATAAAGCAATAGTGCAGATACCTCGCTCTTTGACCGCTGCCATCATTTTCTTAAGGACAAGTTGCAGCGATCGCTCAATCAACGCATCGGTACTGGGCAAAATTTCCAGAGATTTGTTAGTCATTTTGAGTTAGGTATGAATCATTGGGCTAGGAATATTATGCTGCGATTTCAACATAGGCAGATGAAGGAGGGGGCTAGGGAACAGCTAATCCTTCTAGTTTTAAGCCCTCTAGATAGAAGACGATTGCTTCCCGCATGTTTCTGCTCAACGTCGGACTGCGTGACTCTAGTAGGGCAACCTGGTAAGTCTGGGGAGTCGGCAGAAAATATCCAGTTTCAGTAGGCTCGATCACTACAAGATATTTCATCACTTCAAACCCGTTTGTTTCAGAATACTGTTCAATGTTCCTGATGCTAGATCGTCTCCTAGTTTTCCAGGGATAGTTACTAACCTAGACTTGCTAGGATGGCTTCTACTAACGACAGCTACCTCTAGTGCGAGCCAAGTACCATCCGTCTTCTTCTGTTAGCTTAATAATTTCCCTAACTTTCATTAGTCTCAAGAGTAGAGAGAGGACAGAGATTTGTCAATTTGAGACTCACAAGATTGCTCTAGCCCGATCGATACAATTTGTTGCATTGTTAAAGTTCTGGGGCATTCTACGGTTGAGTTTTTTTGAGTTACTATCAAGAGTCTTTATTAATTAACAGCTAATTGAAGTCATCAACGGCTGATCAGCCTCCTGCATTCAACACCTTTTAGTAGAGCTTTAGACATTTGTCCCGCTCATTTAGCTTGTCCAAAATCCAATCTAGCAGTCACTAAACCTAACTTTTTGCCATGCGTTCAACAAAACCTAGCCTATCTTCCTCTACTCTGATCTCACGCACTCTTAAAACAGTGGGTGTCGTCATCATTTTGGCGATTCTGCTCGATATTGGCATTGCGGCTATTCCTTACAACTTTGCCGATCGCCTCTGGCAAATTGGGTTTACGACTTCACTGGTCGATCGCGGGATTGTGCCGATGGTTGGCATTGTGCTGTTTTTGACCGGGTTTTGGATTGATAGCAATTTAGAGAGTGAGCCAGGGCGCAAGAGTTGGTTTGCAGAACCCAGGTTTTGGGCACTCGCTTTGGCTAGCCTTTTGGGTGCCCTTTACTTGATTCTTTTTCCTCTGCACTTAAGCAATGTGGGCTGGAGCAACCAGCAAGCTTTAGAGCAAATTAGCCAAAAAGCAAAACAAGCCGAGACTGAGTTAGGCAATCAACTTACCACCGAAGTTAACTCCCAGCGATCGCAAATTAGCCAGCTTATTGCCACCAATGATGAGCAGTTAGGGCAACTAGTGACCAATAACCAACTCTCTAAGGAACAAGCCGACTTAATTCGCAGATTTAAGGCAGATCCCAAAGCCGTCGAGCCGTTTCTTAACCAACGCATTGAAGAAACCAAAACCCAGCTTCAAACCCGAGTTGGCACTGAAAAGCTAGAAGCTGAGAAAAAAGCAAAGACAGAATCTCTTAAATCTGGACTCAGAATCGGCATTAGCAGTCTGCTCTTGGCAGCGGGCTTTATTACGATTGGCTGGACAGGGCTTCGTAATATTCGGCAACTTTAGGGCAACTTAAGGCGGACAAAAGGCTATGTTTTCGGTCTACATTCTCACCCATAATGAAGAACTAGAGATCGCGGCTTGCATTGAGTCTGCTCTGCTTTCCGATGATGTGATCGTGGTGGATTCTTACAGTAGCGATCGCACTCTAGCGATCGCCAATCAATATCCGGTTCGGATTGAGCAACACGCCTTTGAGAGCCACGGTAAACAAAGGACTTGGATGCTAGAAGCTATCACCCCAAAGCACGAATGGGTCTACATTCTAGAAGCTGACGAACGCCTTACTCCAGCATTGTTTCAGGAATGCTTAGAAACCCTTCAAGATCCTCAGCATGTGGGCTACTACGTCGCAGAGCGGGTTATGTTTATGGGTCGTTGGATTAAGCGCAGCACCCAATATCCTCGCTATCAACTCCGGTTGCTCCAGCGCGGTAAGGTGTGGTTCGATGACTACGGACACACCGAACGAGAAGTGTATGAAGGGACAACCGGGTTCCTGAAGGAAACCTATCCTCATTTCACCTGTGGTAAAGGTCTGAGCCGTTGGATTGATAAACACAACCGCTACTCGTCTGATGAGGCGATCGAGACGCTACGTCAGTTGGAAAGCGGCACAATTGATTGGCGCAGTCTGTTCTGGGGAACAACAGAGGTAGAACGTCGCAGAGCCTTAAAGAACTTGTCTCTGAGAGTTCCAATGCGACCCATAGTACGATTCTTTTACATGTATCTGATTTTGGGAGGCTGCTGGGATGGTAAAGCTGGCTTTACCTGGTGTGCCCTCCAAGCCTTCTACGAGTATCTCATTCTTCTGAAGGCATGGGAACTGAAGTTGAACCCAGTGCCTTCAGCAATGTCACTCACCACCCATGACGTAAATACCATGAGTAGGAGCATTTTAGAACCTCAATCATCCAGTGCGTCTTCTAGCGCAATTCCAGAAAGGGGGCGGTAAGTGTAGCCCTGACGGGGTGTTTTCTGAATGTCTTCTTTAATGGAATCTAAGTCGATGTAGCGATCGGAGACATTGATCAAGCTGTCGCTGGTCATCGAGCGAAGGCTGACGACCTCGACCCGCACACCCCGGTAGCTAACTGCATCAACGGCATAAGCCAGGTCGCCATCGCCACTCACTAACACAGCCGTGTCGTAAGAACCAACTAGCGCCATCATGTCTACTGCAATTTCTACATCTAGGTTGGCTTTTTTAGAGCCATCAGGAAGTTGCACTAAATCTTTGGAAATGACTCGGTAGCCGTTGCGCCGCATCCATAGCAAGAAACCTTGCTGCTTTTCATTAGTGCGATCGACCCCTGTGTAGAAGAACGATCGCAGCAATCGCGAACCACCTGTTAATCGACAAAGAAGTTTGGTGTAGTCAATCTCAATGCCCAACTGCAAAGCTGCATAGAACAAATTAGAGCCGTCAATAAAAATTGCAACGCGCCCCCGGTTCTCAAGAACTTGCTCGGGAGTAAACATTGAATCGCCTTCGGGGTGGTGGTTGAACATGTTTTCTCATACCTCGGGTTTTTTAAAATTAAATAAACAAGTAACGACGATGATATTTGATGAAATTGTGTCTCTATAAGGTCATCTACTTTGTGGGCTTGCAAGCAACCCGTTATTTTGAGAAGGCTCAAAATACTCTCTCCTCATCTTACAGAGCCTCAGGGGGAAGGTCGAGACGAGGAAAAATTGACTGAGGCTCTCCTAAAGGCTGCCCTCCTGACAGAACACCCCATTCTGTATGCTCTGCAAAGGGCAGAACCTGGTTTACTTTTGGGTCATTAAAGTCAGCAGTATAGCCAAGCTGCCGATAAATAGCATTGCTCAGGTTGGGGATCACGGGAGAGAGTAGATAGGCTGCTAATCGGACGGTTTCCAAGACCGTATACAAAACTTGCTCTAGCTCGACCTGCTGACCTTGCTTGTAGAGTGTCCAGGGAGCTTGCTCATCGACAAACTTGTTGCTGGCACGGATCAACGCTAGAACAGACTCGCAGGCTTGACTAAACGCCAAGGCTTCGTAAGCTTGGGTGACTACACTGCTCAGCACTTCTCCTTTCGATCGCAGAATGCTGTCCTTAGGAACAACATCAGGAGAGATATTAGGAACTTGTGCCTTCCCATACTTCAACACCATCTTCAGCGTCCGATTCAGTAGATTGCCCAAATCATTCGCCAAGTCAGCATTGAGAATATTGACAAACCGAGTCTCGTTAAAGTCTCCATCGCGTCCAAACTCGATCTCTTTAAGAAAGTAGTAGCGAACCGCATCCGAGCCGTAGCGCTGCGTTAGGTCAAAGGGATCAACCACATTACCTAAGCTTTTACCCATCTTCTGTCCATCTTTAGTTAAGAAGCCATGACCAAAAATCTTGCCGGGTAAAGGTAGTTCCGCCGACATCAGCATGGCAGGCCAGTAGATGGCATGAAATCGCAAGATATCTTTCCCAACCATGTGTAGGTTGAAGGGAAACCATTGGTCTATGGCGTTTTCCAAGGAAGGCTCAACATTAGGGGGGAGTAGGGCTGTGACATAGCCGAGAAGCGCGTCAAACCAAACATAAATAGTGTGCTTGGGATCGGCGGGGATCGGAAAGCCCCAATCCATGTTGACCCGTGAAATTGAGAAGTCTTGTAGCCCTTGGCTGACAAAGCTTAAGACCTCATTGCGGCGACTTTCAGGTTGAATAAAGTCGGGCTGGGCTTGATAGAGATTTTCAAGGGGTTCTTGGTATTTGGAGAGACGGAAAAAATAGTTTTGCTCATCACGCCATTCTGCTTCTTTGTTGATGTGGATCGCGCACCGATGCCCATCTAAGAGGTCTCGTTCTTCCTTAAATTCTTCGCAGGAGACGCAGTACCAACCTTTCTGCTGCCCTAAATAAATATCTCCATTGTTCCAAACTCGTTGAAAGAATTCGCGCACAATCACTTCATGGCGGGGATCGGTAGTACGGATGAAGCGATCGCACTGAATGTTTAACAATTCCCAAAGTGCCTGAAAGCCTGCTGCTACTGTATCGCAGTGCTCTTGAGGCGATCGTCCGAGTGCCTCAGCAGTGCGTTGAATTTTTTGCCCATGCTCATCGGTTCCTGTCACCATGAGAACAGACTTGCCTCGTAACCTCTGAAATCGAGAAATGACATCTACTGCGATCGTGGTGTATGCGCTGCCAATGTGCGGCAAATCATTCACATAGTAGAGAGGAGTTGTGATGGCAAATGTGTTTTGTTTATCGTTAGAACTCATAGAATAATAAAAAACTTTTGGATTAATCGTTTTACTATACTTAAAGGGCTAAAGAGCTAACAGTAATGGCTTCAGCATAACTTGTTTGGCAGAGACAACTACCTCAAAGGTAGAATAGTACGTTGCCTAAGGATGCAGAAGAATCAGAACTTGTAGGAGTTAGCTTTTTTGAGTCAACTCTTTTTGAACGTTAGACATCTTTAAAATCTTGAGTGAGCTTACCTAAATTGAGTTGCGGTGACTACCTCAAACTATTAGCTGAGCCGCTATCAATACAGCAGGCTGGGGATGTTGAGTCATTTACCTCTCGAAAAACCAGTGCTGCTCCACAAAGACATGGGCTCTTTCACAGTTGGTGTTAGCTCTAATAATATCTCAATGACTTCAAACCCATCTCAATAGAACTGTCATCAATACCTATGCCTCTAATAGTTGGAGATTATGAATCAGCTTAGAGGTTGTCTGAGAAGTCTAGGTTGCTATCCAATCCGCCCCCTAAATCCCCCATTTTGGGGGACTTTGAAGAAGGAGTGGCTCGGAAGTCCCCCAAAATGGGGGGGTGGGGGGCGAGTGTAAGAATCTTTGATACCTCTTAGACATCCTCTTAAGGATTGCTGAGAACTTGCAGCTATTGAAAATATGAACTCAGTAAGTGACTGCAATATAAACCAAAGGTTGGTGGTTTTTTTGACCTAAATTTGACATAAAAGAGCATTTTGGTGTCATGAATAAACCTCTATTTCTAGGAGTTTTATTAACTTTTTCTTAACTAAAATGCAGTCGTTTGTGCCCGAAACGCTGATTCTGCTGTAGTACTAACTCTACGTATCTGTCTAAGGACAGTTAAAGACAGAGACGTTTAGATTAAGCCTGACATAGAAAATTCTTGTAGATTGGTATTAACGATACAGATGGTTCAGAAAGTCTCTAGGAGGCGCATTGCGTAATAGTCCGCTGCTGATTTCCCAACAACTGCTTGCTGCTTTGGGAACACAGACATTTTTTTATCATCAAGACCGAGTGCCGCAAGAGACGGCTGTTCTGGTGGTTAGTAACCATCGTAGCTTTATGGATGCGCCATTGTTAATGGCAGCGATCGATCGCCCCATCCGCTTTGCCTGCCATCATTACATGGGTCAGGTTCCGGTCATGCGCGAGTTTGTGACGCGGTTAGGGTGCTTCCCGCTGGATGTGCCTGAACAACGACAGCAGAGTTTCTTTCATCAAGCAGGGCGACTCCTCCAATCGGGGCAGTGTGTTGGCATTTTTCCAGAGGGCGCGCAGCCTATGGTGCAGTTGACTCAGCCTGGGAAAATAGGAATTTTTCATCGGGGTTTTGCGCACCTTGCATTGCGAGCTCCGGTAGAGGATTTGGCTGTTTTGCCAGTGGCGATCGTGCCTCAAACTGAAACGAGCCGTTCTGCTTTTCCGCTCAAGTTACTCAGTTGGTTTGATCCTTCAGAGCCTTTGTTTAACCAGTCGGGAGCACACCCAATGGTGATTTATCAGCGGGTTGATATCTTGGTGGGTCGCCCAATTTGGATCAGTGCGTCGCAGCGGCAGGCATTTCAAGGTAAACAGGCAAAATCAATGGTGACAGAGCTAACGAGTTATTGTCAGTTAGAAATTAAAGAGTTGATGCAACGGTAACGATCATTCGTCAGAACCTCTTGATGGGAATGGTAAGGTGAAAAATAGTAATCTAAAGACGCTTATGAAAGAAGTTGTTCATTCATTGCGGCTGATTGCACCGCAGCAGCGAAATCCAAAGGCTCCTTTGCTCGTCTATTTGCCAGGAATGGATGGGACGGGGGAGTTATTTGCCCATCAGCTTGGTAGTTTGGGCAAGGTGGTGAATGTCCACTGTCTTACAATTCCTGGAGATGACTTGAACGACTGGGAGGCTCTGACCGAGCAGGTTGTAGCATTGGTGGAAGCAGAGGTGCAGGCGGGTGACCAGCGACAGGTTTATTTGCTGGGAGAGTCTTTTGGGGGATGTTTAGCGATTAAGACTATTCTACGAGCGCCTCATTTGTTCGATCGCCTGATTCTTTCTAATCCAGCTTCTGCGTTTAAGCGTCAGCCTCTACTGTTTTGGGGATCATACTTAGTGCAACCCCAAATAGATCCTATTCATCAATGGTCTTGTGCTAACTTTGTGCCGTTTTTAGCAGCAGTGGAGTACATTGCGCCCCGCGATCGCCAGCTTTTATTGCAAGCGATGCAGTCAGTCACGCAAAAGTCTTCTATCTGGCGTTTGTCAATGCTACGGGGGTTCAATGTTACGGATGCTCAGTTCAGAAGCATTTTGCAACCCACTTTGTTAATTGCCAGCGGACGCGATCGCCTGCTGCCTTCATTTTCTGAAGCAGAGCGGCTGGCAAGGCTGCTGCCCAATGCTAGAGTTCAAGTCCTACCCCACAGTGGACATGCATGTTTGCTAGAAAACCAGGTTGATTTGCTTGAAATTATGAAAGCAAATGCATTCCTAGATTTTCCTGAAATTGCCTTGAGCGCTTAAGGTTGAGATGATCTGATGGATTAACCTTTACCCACGAACTGCTTAAGTTGCTGAGTCAAACTGTCAATTAAGCTTCCATCTGTTCTAGAAGTAACTTCACTTTCAATTTGCTTCATGGTTTCTGGGGGCAACCCTAGTAAGCTCACTAGCTTTTGGTAGGCAGCAGCCTCATGGTCATTAATGAGATCCTCTTGGTGGGTTCGAGCGCTAGCTCCAATCACTTCGTAGCCCAAACGTAGCACTAGTTCTTTTTCTTCAGTGCTTTGAAGTTGGGGTGTTAACTCCTCTAGCTGGATGTTCTGCATCATGTAGTCTTGCAATTCTTGCTGAAGGCTTTGCTGCTGGGCTGGGTCGGTGGCAAAAATACTGCTGAAGCGATCGAGCATAACATCGACCTCTTCTTCGGCTAAACCACCATCTGACCACGCCATAGCAGTAACAATCCGTAGCAAATTCATCTGACGAGGAGTAATGGAAGGAGGGGGAGGGATTTGAACCATCGTGCGATCTCCTCAATTAACTTTAAAAGGATAGATTTACCCTACCATTGACCCATTTGGGTTGAGTTAGGGCAGTTACAGATCGTTATGTCTATCCTTCTATGTTTGCTAAAAGCCAGGGCATTAGAGACGGAAGTTGGCGTTGCCAGGCCGTTTCGTGGTGAACTTCTCCTTCAGCCAAGCGAAATTGTAGCTCGTGATTTCCATAACCTAAGTCTTTAAGGTGATGATAGAAGTCACGGGTAATGGGTACATAGTCAAGCCAAACGCCAGAGAACGAGTATTGTTCGGCTCCGCCTACATAGAGCAAAATTTTTGACCAGTGGCGCGTGGGGCTGTCCCAAAGGCTAAACATGTACCGATCGCCCCACATCAACGCAGGCGATAAGCAGCCAATTCTTCCAAAGACTTGTGGATAGGTTTTACCCAAGTACAACGTCATTAATCCGCCCATGCTAGCTCCCATTACACCCGTCCATTGGGCTTCGGGGCGGGTTCGATAGGTGCGATCGATGTAGGGTTTGAGATGATTGACTAAAAAATCGGCGCAGAGGTTTGCCCGTCCACCAATCCATGAAGAATATTCGGAGAGGCGATCGCCTAAATGATCAATTCCTACAATAATCCAGGGCTGGATTGCTCCTTCTGTCACCAGTTTTTCTAGCGTCCAGTTAATGCACCAAGTGTCATACGTCGCAGACTCAGGATGGGCAAAAATGTTCTGCCCGTCGAAGACATAGAGAACAGGCAGGGGGCGATCGGCTTCGCCGTTACCGCCAGGGTCGCTCTGGTCATAGCCATCTGGCGTGTAGATGCGAACCGTGCGCTTAATTTGCTCGGGTGGAGAAAAGAAATCGTGAAGAATTTGGATATTACCCATAGAAACCCTTGAAGTCCGATGTTCTCTAATCCTGGTTTAGGGGGGCATGGTCTGACGATTACCCCTGAGAGTAATCTTATGAAACCAAAACCCGGTATTTTACAAAACCGGGTTCTTAGTTCAAGTTAGTATTCTGGCACCGATGGATCGATTTCGCGGCTCCAAGCCAGGATGCCGCCTTGAACATTGGTGCCTTCAATGCCTGCTTCTTTGAGGAGGGCGATCGCCTTAGCCGATCGCATCCCCGACTTGCAATGCACCACTAATCTATGCCCATTTAGGAGTTCCCTAACTTGGGCAACACCGCCGCCGCTTTCAATGTCGGGCAGGGGAACCAACACCGACCCAGGAATTTGGGCAATTTGGTATTCGTTAGGATTACGCACATCTAGCAGCACAAAGTCATCGGTGCCGCTGTCAAGTAGCTGTTTCAGATCTTGAACAGTGATTTCTTTCATATTTGCCTGCTGTTGCTCCTCTGCTGCTTTAGCTTGGGGAATGCCACAAAACACTTCATAATCAATCAGCTTTTCAATCACTGGACGAACAGGATTAGGCTGCAACTTGAGCTCGCGGAAGGTCATATCTAAGGCGTTGTAGACGACCAAACGACCGCTGAGCGTCCGCCCTTTTCCCAAAATAATCTTGACGGTTTCGGTTGCTTGAATCAAGCCGATGATGCCTGGAAGAATGCCCAGCACGCCTCCTTCAGCACAAGAAGGAACCTCTCCAGGCGGCGGTGGATCGGGGAATAAATCTCGATAGTTCGGACTTAGAGCCGTTTCATCGTAGAACCAATCTTTGCCCATTTGCCGAAGATCAGTTTTTTGGTTTGCCGAAAGTGCATCCCAGCCTTCAGGACGTTTCCAGCCGCCCTTATAGTTAAACACGGTTGCCTGTCCGTCAAACCGCAAGATGGAACCGTAAACATTAGGCTTGTCCAACAAGACGCAAGCATCGTTGACTAGGTAACGAGTTGGAAAGTTATCGGTGCCATCGACCACAATGTCATAGGGCGCAATGATGGCGATCGCGTTCTCAGAGCTAATTCGGGTTTCGTACAGATCAATCTGGCAATGGGGATTAATTTCGAGAATGCGGCTTTTTGCCGATTCAATCTTGGGCTTGCCGACCCAGGATGTGCCATGAATGACTTGGCGATGGAGATTGGATTGATCAACTACATCAAAGTCAACAATGCCAATACGACCGATACCAGCAGCAGCAAGGTAAAGCAACAGCGGTGAACCCAGCCCACCTGTGCCGATGCACAGAACACTGGCTGCTTTCAGGCGTTTCTGACCCTCTAAGCCCACTTCTGGCAAGATGATATGGCGAGAGTACCGTTCGTAGTCATCACGACTAAGCTGGACATCATCCAGATTGGGATTTAGCATAACAAACTCAACAAAACGCTAAAGGGTAAAGTTTGAGGAGGCAAAACTCATTGAGGGGATGAAATTCCGTCTGCTTCAGTTTCTACTCTATTAGAGCAGTTGCAGAGGAATATGGACGATTGAGTTTGATAAGTTGGGTTACTTTTAAGTAGACACATTAGGGCGATCGCGCCGCTCAGTCACCCTAGTTCAAAGAGATCGCAAGCGAAAAAATCATAAAAAAAGAGCGAGGTTCTACAGGGTAGCTTTCTCGCTCTTAAAGCCATCAAGGTAGAAAACTTTTTACTCTTCCAAATCCTCTACAGCTTCATCGTTGACTGCATCTGCCGCCTCATTACTGATAGCACTCGTGCTGATATTCTCTACAACTTCGTCTGTTGCTTCATTGCCATCCTGGCTAGAGTCCGCCATAGTCTCCTCTGCGGCTTCCGTAAGTTCGACTGTTTCCTCCTCTGCCCCTTCCCCCGAAGACGGCACCAGAGCCACAGCCACGATCGCATCATCCTCATCTAGGCGTTGCACCCGCACCCCAGTCGCCGCGCGAGACTGACGAGAAATCGCTTTGACAGCCTGACGAATAATAATCCCCCGGCTAGTCACCAGAATAATTTCATCCTCCTCACCAACCACCTGCATGGCTGCAAGCTGGTCACCTTTCTTACGGAACTTGATGGCTCGAAGCCCCAACCCTGCTCGGTTTTGCAGCCGGAACTGCGCAACTGGAACCCGCTTGCCCATGCCGCCCGTTGTAATGATCAATGCCCAAGGCCCTTGATCAGCATCGGTCACTTCCGCCGTCTCGGCTTCCCCTGCTTCAGCGATCTCGGATGTTTCTACCGTCTCTAGAGCTTCTACCGCCTCCCCTTCAACTTCCTCCACCTCAGCCTCGTCGCTCTCCAACATACTGGCAATGACTTGGCTCGGCAGTATATCCATACTAATGAGCTCGTCGCCCTTACGAAGCGACATTGAGCGAACGCCCCGCGTTGGTCTCCCCAAGGGACGGAGTTGCTCTTGACTGGCACGGAAGTGGATTGCCATGCCCTGGCGCGTGCTGATCATGATGCTATCTTCAACACGGGCTAGGCGTACCCAGCGAAGTTGGTCACTTTCTTCGAGAGAGATGGCAATTAAACCATTAGAACGAATATTGCTAAAGGCAGAAAGCCGGGTCTTCTTGATAAAGCCCTTCTGAGTCAGCATGACCAAGTACTCCTCGTCGGTGAAGGCACTGACTGGGACAATTGATGTGATTTTTTCCTCGCGGGAGATCGGCAAAAGTTGCACAACGGGCATTCCGCGCGAGGTGCGAGAGCCGATCGGAATTTGGTATGCCTTAACGCAGTAGGAAATGCCGCGATCGCTAAAGAACAAGACGCTGTCATGGTCGCAACAGGTGAGGAAGTGATCGACCCCATCGTCTTCCTTCATGCGCGTTCCGGCTTTGCCGCGCGTCGCCCGACTCTGTGCCTCAAACGTGCTGACGGGCATCCGCTTGATGTAACCCTGCTCAGTGATCATGATGATCGCCTGCTCATTGGCAATCAAATCGGTATCCGACAGTTCGCCGTCTGCCCGTTCAATGATGGTGCGTCGAGGGTTTGCATAGGCAGTTCGCAGTTCGGTTAGCTCAGTTTGAATAATTTCCAAAATCCGTTCCCGCCGTGCCAAAATGTCACGCAGGTCAATGATTTTGACCATCAAATCATTGTGCTCGTGGTCAATTTTCTCAGATTCTAGGGCAGTCAAGCGGCGAAGCTGCATTTGTAAAATTGCGTCGGCTTGAGCCTCGGAAAGGCTTTGAGAAGCGATCAGTTCTTGCTTGGCCGTAGCGGTGTCTGCCGCCCGACGAATCAAGGCAATGATGGCATCAAGATTTTGCAATGCTATTAGCAAGCCTTGGAGGATGTGATCGCGCTCTTCTGCCTTGCGTAACTCGTAGCGGGTGCGCCGGGTAATGGTTTCGATGCGGAAGTCGAGGAAGACTTCCAGGAAGCGCTTAATGCTCAAAAGCTGGGGTTCGCTGTTAACCAGCGCCAGCATATTGACCCCAAAGTTGGCTTGCAGCGGAGTTTGCTTGTACAGGTTATTGAGGACAACACGAGCATAGGCATCTCGGCGCAGTTCAATCACAACTCTCATGCCATCGCGATCGCTCTCGTCTCGAATATCAGAGATGCCTTCTAAGCGATGCTCGTTGACCATTTCCGCAATCCGCTCAATCATTGCCGCCTTGTTAGTTTGGTAAGGCAACTCAGTGATGATGATGGCTTCTCGGTCAGGACGACCCCGCTGTTCCAGGGTTTCAATACTGGCCACGCCGCGCATGGTCACAGAGCCGCGCCCCGTGGTGTAAGCCTCTTTAATACCGCTGGTTCCCAAGATCTGCCCACCTGTCGGAAAGTCTGGACCGGGGATGTACTGCATTAACTCCAAGTCAGTGATCTCGGGGTTGTTAATCAGTGCCACTACGCCATCTAGCAGTTCGCCCAAGTTGTGGGGCGGAATATTGGTTGCCATTCCGACCGCAATTCCTGAGGAGCCATTCAGCAGTAGCTGAGGGATACGGGAGGGCATCACTAACGGCTCTTGTTGAGAGCCATCAAAGTTATCAGTAAAGTCAACGGTTTCTGATTCAATGTCACGCAGTAGGGAGTTAACCGTCAGTCCCTGTAAACGACACTCGGTATATCGCATTGCTGCGGGTGGGTCGTTATCAATAGAGCCGAAGTTGCCGTGCCCGTTAATTAAGGGGTACCGCATGGAAAAATCTTGCGCCATCCGCACCAGGGCATCATAAACGGCAGTATCGCCGTGAGGATGGTACTTACCCAGCACTTCCCCGACCACACGGGCGCATTTTCTGAAGGGGCGATCGTGGGTTAAGCCTAGCTCGTGCATGGCATACAAAATGCGACGGTGAACTGGCTTAAGACCATCCCTCGCATCGGGCAATGCTCTGCCTACAATGACGCTCATGGCGTATTCTAGGTAAGACCGAGACATTTCGATGCGCAGATCTGTAGGGACAATCCGCTCTTGGGGAATGCTCATAAGTTAAAAACTCCAAAGACTTTCGCGTTTAGCAGCAATGTGAAAAGCAATAATTTAGCGGGTTTTTACCAGGACAATAGCAGGATATCTGCTGCTAATTTGCTTTGAAATAATAGCATATTTTTGGGGTTGCTGAGGTAAAGCGTGTAGCTTTAAGCACCTGGGTTAGACGAGTTTAATCAACGGTAAAATAGAGTCGCTCGATCGCTTTACTCGCCTATGATTTCCATCATTTACTCTGACCAGTTTCTAGCGCATCAAACAGGTGCTTACCACCCTGAAAGTCCGGGGCGATTGACGGCAATTACCCAAGCCCTTCGCGCTGCACCTTGGGCAGATCAACTGGACTGGCGATCGCCCGCGCCCATCGACCAACAGGGCGATCGTTTGATGGATGCAATTCATGCAGTTCATCCTAGTCGCTATGTCGAAGCCGTTCGGGAGGTTGCCAAGGCTGGTGGGGGGCATATCGATCCAGATACGCCTGTTTCTGCTGCTAGCTATGATGTGGCGTTGCTAGCAGTGAGCGCCTGGCTGGATGGAGTCGATCGCGTTTTAGAAACGGGTGAGCCTGCCTTTGCACTAACCCGACCGCCAGGGCATCATGCGTTACCCACAAAAGGCATGGGCTTCTGTATTTTTTCCAATGCAGCGATCGCGGCTTATTACGCCTTGAAGCAACCCGGAGTTACACGAGTCGCAATTTTAGATTGGGATGTACACCATGGGAATGGCACCCAGGCGATCGTGGAGAAAAATCCCCAGATTATTTTTTGCTCCTTACACGAGTTTCCCCAATATCCGGGCACAGGCACTACTGAAGAGCGCGGCAAATTTGATAACGTCTTAAATTTTCCCATGCAGGCAGGCAGCACGTTAGCGGACTATCAACCGCTGTTTGCAGAAAAAATCCTGCCGTTTCTCCAACAATTTCAGCCCGACCTGCTGATCGTAAGCGCTGGATACGATGCCAATCAGGCTGATCCCCTTGCCTCAATTTCATTACGCTCCGAGGATTATGGCGTGTTAACTCACGACTGCTTACAGGTCACTCAGCGAGTGCTTTTTGGGCTAGAAGGAGGCTACGATTTCACAGCTTTGGCTCAGTCGGTAGTGGCTACAGTCAAGGCAACCTTAAAGCAACACTAAAGCGTAACTGAGCCTGATTTAAAAAAATTCTCCTCAACGCCGTAAACTGATTAAAGTTCGTTTCGTAGCTCAGAGTCAGGTAATCCCGTGCGCAAGGTTATTATTGCTGGCAATTGGAAAATGTATAAAACTCAAGCAGAAGCACTAGAGTTTTTGCAAGGTTTTTTAGATCAAGTTTCAGAAACGCCCGAAGATCGGGAAGTGGTATTATGCGTGCCGTTTACAATTTTGAGCACGCTATCTCGAAATCTGCATGGCTCTCGCATTCAGGTGGGGGCACAGAATGTTCATTGGGAACCCGCAGGGGCATATACGGGCGAAATTTCTGCACCCATGCTGACTGAACTCAACGTGCGTTATGTCGTGGTTGGGCATAGTGAACGACGGCAATATTTTGGTGAAACCGATGCGACGGTAAATCTACGATTGAAGGCAGCCCAACAGTACGGTTTAACCCCCATTCTTTGCGTCGGCGAAACTAAGCAACAGAGGGATGCAGGGCAGGCAGAAGTAGTCATTGCGAATCAGTTAGAAAAAGATTTAGTAGAGGTGGATCAGCAGAAGTTAGTGATTGCCTATGAGCCGATCTGGGCGATCGGGACGGGTGACACTTGTGAAGCCGGTGAAGCAAATCGGATTATCAGCCTGATTCGCAGCAAGCTCAGCAATCCGCAGGTCACGATTCAGTATGGTGGGTCGGTGAAGCCAAACAATGTAGATGAGATTATGGCACAACCCGAAATTGATGGGGCGTTAGTCGGTGGAGCCAGTTTAGAGCCTCAAGATTTTTCTCGAATTGTGAACTATCAACAACGCTTCTAGAAAAATCAACAGGAAGGTTTCAAAAAAGATCAGGAATGTGTTTTCTCTTTTGTCATCGTGGGTATGATTGGAGCGATCATTCGATCGACTGCGCCGTTACCGCCAGAGTCGCAGCCTCAGCCTAAATCGGGTCTTTAAAGTCGTGCAAACCTCCTTTCTTTCCGAATCAAGTCACCCGCTCATTAGCGTCTTGAACCATTGTAGCGATCAAGATTTGCTGACTTTGTTTCAACGCCACCCCGATCAGGGTCAGTATTTTGTGATGATCTTCTGTCGTTATAGTCCGATCGTCCACACGTTGATTAGACACTCGGTGCGATCGCCCGTTCAAGCCGATTATTTGGTTGCCACAACCTGGCGGCATATTTTCAATGAACTGGGCGGTTTAGACCTACGCGATGGCTTGCCTGCTGGCGCTCCTCCGACAACGTTGCAAAATTGGCTCATCAATATGACGGCTGCTTGCATTAATCGGGTAGAATTGCCGCCCGTAGAGTCCATTCAGTATTCGCTTCAGGCTACCTCGCCGCCGCTATGGTGCTATGTGGAGCGATCGCTCGACCAGTTAGAGCCATTGCAACGCTTGATCATTCTGATGGCGCAAACCTTCCACTGGAGCGAAACCCGTATTTCTGCATACCTTCAGGCAGAGGGTGAGTTTTTATCTCCGGTTGAGGTAAAACAGGCATTAGCTGAGGCGTACTACCAGCTTGAAAGAGTTCTGCCGGAAGACATCAGCGAGATTTATCTGGATCAATTGCCTCGTCGCTCTGACTCTACTGAAGGAAGCGATCGAGATGAACACGACGAAGACTTGTTTGATCTAGCGGCATTGGGATTAGAGCAGCAATCGAGATAGGGGCGTAAAAGCTCTAGTGAATTTTTTGCTTACGAACCGGGCTTATCGCCTTGCTCTAAGCGAAGTTTGGTATCTTTTTCAAACCAATTAATGACTTGAGCCGTGGTGAGATTGGCGATCGCTCCACTTTCCTCGTCTGCTGCAATGCGCTGTAAGGGCTTCAGCGACGACATCACCAGTTGCGTAAAAAACATCTGAAATGATTCTTTATCTTCCACTTCTATGGAAATGCTTTCATCTTGCTCGACCCAGGCTAAAACCTGCTGGGGAGAAGTTTCCTCGATCGATTGATCGCTTTCTTGAGCAATTTTTTTAAGCGATCGGAGGGAATAGAGAGCAATACGTGTGAGGAAGCGATCGCGGGAAGTCATCAAGGCTTTATCAACCTCAGCCGCTTCATCCACGGTAAGAAACCCTGTCATAATCTCTTGAAAATCAGTCATCTTTTTATATAATTACTCAAGATATAAAATTCAAAATTTACTTCGGCTGCACCAAATATCCACACCGATGTTCGCCTCCCGCCAGCCAGTGAGTCCGCTCAACTTTACAGTCTTGGAGCGCCAACTCAAACATTTCTAGCTCGTTGCCACAAACACTAGGAAAAGATTCAACAATTTGGGAAATTGCACAGTTGTATTCCGTAATCACAAAGGAATCGATCGCATCGGCAGTAGAGTGCCATTCTGCCATATAGCCTTCGGTTTTGCGGATTTCGACCAAGTTTGCCACTCGTTCTTGCAAAGAGCCGCTGCCCAACCGCTGCCGATATTCTAGGGCTTTGCGCACCCACTGTTTACGCAGGAGATTGCTAACTTGATCCTTGCCAACGGTTTCTGCCAAGGTGTCGAGCAAATCGAGGGCGAAGTCGTCGTAGCGATCGGGCAGGCGATCGCGCCCTTCTCGGCTTAACTTGTAAGCATAGTTAGGACGACCCATGCCCACCGCCACCGATTGATGCTCAATCAGCCCTTCCTCTTCAAGATTCTTTAAGTGCCGACGAATTGCTTGCGGACTAATGCCCAAACTGTCCGATAGCGCCTGAGCCGTCGTCTCGCCCTGCCTTAATAGATGATTCAGAATATCTTGCTTAGTCGGCTGCTGTGTGGCTGTCATCTTTTCTCCCGAAACCCCTTAACCCAATCTGTGTCTGTCGATTTTCCCGAAAGTGTCAGAGATACTGCCAAAAAACTTTATGCTGAAAAGCTGGAAGTCAAAACTTGACTTTAACAACTCTTTTGTTGCTAAACTACATCTATGGGTTAAGCAACACTAAAGTTGTTTTAATTATAAAAGCTATTCTACTCCCCGACTCATCGCCATGAACCCAAACCCCAGTCAAGGTAGCGACAAAAGCCTGGAAGCCATGCGGCATTTTTCTGAAACCTATGCTCAGCGCACAGGCACCTACTTTTGTGTTGATCCTAGTGTGACGGCTGTCGTGATTGAAGGTCTTGCTAAACATAAAGATGACCTTGGCGCGCCTCTTTGTCCTTGTCGCCACTATGAAGATAAACAGGCGGAAGCCTCTGCTGCCTACTGGAACTGTCCCTGCGTCCCCATGCGTGAGCGCAAAGAGTGTCACTGTATGCTGTTCCTCACTCCTGACAACGATTTTGCAGGCGAACAACAGCACATTACCTTCGATGATATTCGCGCGGTCACCAATCAAACCTAGCCCTTTATTAGCCTAATCCTTCTTTGTCTTGAGAGAGCACCCATGACCACGACCACGGTTAAGTCCCTTGTCAATCAGCCTTATAAGTATGGTTTTGTCACCGATATTGAATCTGAATCGATTCCTGCTGGGTTAAGCGAGGATGTCGTTCGGCTGATTTCGGCTAAGAAAGAAGAGCCGGAATTCATGTTGGAGTTTCGCCTGAAGGCTTATCGGCAGTGGTTGAAGATGACTGAGCCGAATTGGGCTGAAGTAGGGTATCCGGCGATCGACTATCAAAAAATTGTTTATTACTCCGCTCCCAAAAAGAAAGAGAAGCTTGGCAGCCTGGATGAAGTTGACCCAACCTTGCTAGAAACGTTTGAGAAGTTAGGAATTTCTCTTTCTGAGCAGAAGCGTCTTTCTAACGTCGCAGTCGATGCCATCTTTGACAGCGTTTCTGTGGCAACTACGTTCAAAGACAAGTTAGCAGAACAGGGCGTGATTTTCTGCTCCATCTCCGAAGCGCTCCAAAAGCATCCTGACCTAGTGCAGAAGTATCTGGGTAGCGTTGTGCCAGCGGGTGACAACTTCTTTGCGGCGCTGAATGCGGCGGTGTTCAGCGATGGCTCTTTCGTTTACATTCCCAAGAACACGAAGTGTCCAATGGAGCTATCTACCTATTTCCGCATCAACAACGGCGATTCGGGGCAGTTCGAGCGGACATTGATTGTGGCTGAAGAAGGAAGTTCGGTCAGCTACCTCGAAGGTTGCACTGCGCCCATGTTTGACACCAATCAGCTTCATGCGGCGGTGGTTGAACTGGTGGCGTTGGACAATGCTGATATCAAATACTCCACAGTGCAAAACTGGTACGCGGGCGACGAAAACGGCAAAGGTGGTATTTATAACTTTGTGACCAAGCGGGGTTTGTGCCAAGGCGTAAATTCCAAGATTTCTTGGACGCAGGTGGAAACAGGTTCGGCGATTACCTGGAAGTATCCTAGCTGTGTGTTGGTGGGCGATCGCTCAGTCGGTGAATTTTATTCAGTAGCGCTGACCAATCACCGTCAGCAGGCAGACACCGGCACCAAAATGATTCACGTTGGCAAGAATACGCGCAGCACGATTATTTCTAAGGGAATTTCGGCGGGACGTTCTGAAAATAGCTATCGGGGTTTGGTGAAAATGGGCCCCAAAGCGGCAGGTGCCCGCAACTATTCTCAGTGTGACTCCATGCTGATTGGCGATAACGCTGGAGCCAATACCTTCCCATATATCCAGGTGCAGAATAATACTGCCAAGGTAGAACACGAAGCCTCGACCTCCAAAATTGGAGAAGACCAACTGTTTTACTTTAGCCAGCGGGGAATTTCTTCTGAAGACGCAATTTCGATGATGATTAGCGGCTTTTGTAAGGATGTGTTTAACCAGTTGCCAATGGAATTTGCAGTGGAAGCCGATCGCCTTTTAAGCCTGAAGCTAGAAGGTAGTGTGGGCTAAGTTAGACTGCCCCTCAATCTCAAAAAGCTTTTTATCGCCCAAATGTTGCTGAAGTAAGTGGTGTTTCCATGATTGTTGAGAACAGCGAAGTTATTTTATTGGTCAAAAATTTGACTGCGAGCGTTGATGGCACGCCCATTTTGAAAGGGTTAAACCTGGAGATTAAGGCGGGCGAAATTCATGCCATTATGGGCCCTAATGGTTCTGGGAAAAGCACTTTTTCTAAAGTATTGGCAGGACATCCGGCATACGAAGTGACGGGCGGTGAGGTGCTGTACCAAGGGCAAAACTTGTTTGATATGGAGCCGGAAGTGCGATCGCGCTCTGGTCTCTTTCTGGCGTTTCAGTACCCGCTAGAAATTCCAGGCGTGAGTAATGTAGATTTCTTGCGAGTCGCATACAACTCTAAGCGCAAGCATGATGGATTAGAAGAGCTAGATGCCTTCGACTTTGATGACTTGGTGCAGCAGAAGTTAGAAGTCGTGAAAATGAAGCCGGAATTCCTCAGCCGCAGCGTTAACGAGGGCTTTTCGGGCGGCGAAAAGAAGCGCAACGAAATCCTGCAAATGGCAATGCTGGAGCCAAAGCTTGCAATTTTAGATGAAACCGATTCAGGCTTAGATATCGATGCCCTCAGAATTGTAGCTGGCGGGGTCAATCAACTTTCTCAACCCGATAATGCAACGCTATTAATTACTCACTATCAACGCTTGCTAGATTATATCGTGCCAGATTTTGTGCATGTCATGGAAGGAGGGCGGATTCTAACTACGGGCGGCAAAGAGTTGGCGTTTGAGTTAGAAGAACGGGGCTATGAATGGGTGCGGGAAGACGAAGTCGCGGAGGTATCGGCGCGATGAGTATTCAAGCTTCGGTGATTCCTGATTTAGAAATAGCTAGCACGGCATCTGAAAAGCGATCGGCTTGCCTATCAAATTTGTTGAAGCTGCGATCGCCGTTCTTGACAGTCGCTTCACCCTGGCTACAATCCATTCGTGAGTCAGCAGCAACTCAAGTTCAAGCACTCGCTATTCCTTCTACTCGTGATGAAGAGTGGCGCTTTACTGATCTCTCTGCGCTAATGTCATCTCAATTTTTGAGCAGTACCTCTAATCCGCTTTCAGTGGATTTGAATGAAATTAAATCTCTCCTCATTCCAGAAGCAACGCATCGTTTAGTGTTCGTTAATGGTGTTTATAATTCTGGGCTTTCCCAGGTCAATGATTTACCTTCAGGATTGTTTGTTGGAAGTTTAAGCGAAGCTTTAAAGGTGGAAGCGGTCTACACTGCTCTTCAAGCTCATTTTGGGCAGCAGCCAGGAAGCGAGGATGTTTTTACCCTTCTCAATACCGCTAGTTTTAGCGATACTGCTGTGCTTTGGGTTGAGAAAAACCAAGAAATAGCGGCTCCTGTACAATTATTATTTCTCTCTTTAGATGGCGCTGAACTGACTATTTCTCATCCTCGTTGTTTGATTGTTGCAGAGAAAAGTAGTAGCCTGACTGTTGTTGAAGATTACGCTTCACTGGGTCTTAAAAGTAATTTGTGTAATGCGGTCACTGAGGTTTGGGTGGACGAAAATGCTCAAGTTGAGCATACTCGGATTCAGCGCGAATGTCATGCCGCATACCACATTGGTAAGACAGTAGTTTCCCAGGCAAGATCCTCTCGATACACTTGTAATGCGGTCAGCACTGGCGCAAAATTATCGCGGCATAACCTAGAGATTTACCAAACGGGTGAACAGACTGAGACAACGCTCAATGGATTAACAATGATTGCGGGCGAACAAGTGGGAGATATGCATAGCGCGATCGCCCTTACTGCTCCCCATGGTACTACTCATCAACTGCACAAATGCATTGTGAACGATCGGGCACACGCTATTTTTAACGGCAAAGTGTTCGTTCCTAAAGCTGCCCAAATGACCAATGCCGGACAGCTTAACCGTAACTTGCTGTTATCGCCCAAAGCCAGGGTTGATACCAAGCCCCAGCTTGAAATTGTCGCCGATAATGTGAAGTGTACGCACGGCGCAACGGTCAGTCAACTTGAAGATGACGAGGTGTTTTATCTGCAAAGTCGCGGGATTGATGCAGAAAGTGCGCAGAAGCTCTTGGTTTATGCGTTTGCGTTTGAAATTATTAGCAAGATTCCGATCGCCTCTCTCCAAGAAGACCTGGCGCAATGGGCAAGGCGACCCTTGCGGTATCTGCGAAGCAGCACGCCCCTCGAACAGACTTAGCTTTTGACTTCAGGCAATTGCTCATTTTTACCTTTATTCCTTACCCTTTTTTGCTATGACGCTTACCCAAGAGAAAACACTTGCAGCCTGCGTTCGTGCAGATTTTCCTATTTTGAACCAGGAAATTCACGGCAAGCCTTTAGTTTATTTAGATAATGCTGCTTCGTCTCAAAAGCCCTTAGCAGTATTGAATGCGTTGCAGCATTACTATCAAAACGACAACGCCAACGTGCATCGGGGCGTACATACCTTAAGCTCACGCGCAACAGATGGGTACGAAGGAGCGCGCGATAAGGTGGCAGCGTTTGTGAATGCGGCGCACCGTGAAGAAATTATTTACACGCGCAATGCCACGGAAGCAATTAACTTGGTGGCTTATGCCTGGGGAATAAGTACGTTGCAGCGGGGTGATGAAATCATTTTGTCGGTGATGGAACACCATGCTAATTTAATTCCTTGGCAGTTTGTGGCGCAGAAAACAGGAGCGGTGCTGCGGTTTGTAGAACTGACCAAGACACAGGATTTTGACCTGGATCACTATAAATCTTTGGTTTCAGATAAAACGAAGCTAGTGTCAGTGGTTCATGCTTCTAACACGCTAGGCTGCATTAACCCCGTCGCAGAGATCGTGGCGATCGCCCATCAATACGGCGCAAAGGTGTTGATCGATGCTTGCCAAAGTGTTCCTCATAGCGGGGTAGATGTTCAGGCGCTAGATTGCGATTGGCTCGTGGCATCGGGTCATAAAATGTGTGCCCCAACTGGAATTGGGTTTCTTTATGGAAAGAAAGAGCTACTGCGCTCTATGCCGCCTTTTATGGGGGGAGGTGAGATGATCGCCGACGTGTTTTTCGACCATGCAACCTATGCTGATATTCCCCACCGATTTGAGGCAGGCACTCCCGCCATTGGAGAAGCGATCGCTCTGGGTGCCGCCGTCGATTATTTGATGGCGATCGGCATGGACAAAATTCATGCCTACGAGCAAGAGCTAACCGCTTACCTATTCCAACAGCTAAATCCTATTTCTGAAGTTAAAATCTATGGTCCTCAGCCCGATGCTGGAGTTACTAACCGAGTCGGGCTTGCATCCTTTACAACGGGTGCGGTTCATCCCCACGATTTATCAACAATTCTTGATCAAGCTGGGATCGCTATTCGCGCTGGGCATCACTGCACCCAACCCTTACACCGTCATCTAGGGGCACAGTCTACTGCCAGAGCTAGCGTTTACTTCTACAACACCCGCGAGGAAATTGATACTTTTATTACGGCATTGAAAGAAGCGATCGAGTTTTTCGGCGGTATCTTTGGTTAATTCAATCCGATCGCGGGATCAATTGTTTCATTGAGTCTAAGAGGTTGTTTGAGAAGTCTAGATTGCTATCCGACCCGCCCCCTAAATCCCCCATTTTGAGGGACTTTGAAGGAAGACGGTGCGGAAGTCCCCCAGAATGGGGGGTTGGGGGGCGAGTGTAAGAATCTTTGATACTTCTCAGACATCCTCTGAGGGACAATTGCCAGACGAGTAGAACTAACTGCACGAGGACAACCTCTTCCGTTTGTATGAATCCAGACGAGAGCGTTGTCTGATATTGTGACAGCATCTTCCGCAGGTCAAAAAACATGATCAAATCTTGGATGGTCATTGGCGGCGTTACTTTGGTTGCCGGACTACTGGTTCAACTCTTCATGACTCCCCGTGGGATCAAGTGGTTCAAACGCCTTCGTCGTCCCAGTTGGCTAACGTTTGAAGCAGCAATCCCGATTATTTGGACAACCGTTTTTATTTGCGGAGCTTGGTCCGCCACCCTAGTTTGGGAAACTCTAGCGAAAACTCAAGCGGGGCGCTCGCAAGCCTGGCTATTCATGGGCGGCTACCTGCTGGTAGAACTCGTTACCCTTGCCTATAGCCCTGTGATGATGAACCTCCAAAGCCTCAAGGTTGGCACCCTCATCGGTGGAACTGGAGCCTTGTTGGCAGCATTATTGGCGATCGCAGTTTGGCAGGTTTCACAAACTGCGGCTTGGCTCTTGCTCCCCTATTTGCTCTGGAGTCCTATTGGCACCTACACGACCTGGGCAATGGCACAGCTTAATCCTCAAGATGCCTAAAATTATTGAATAGATTCGGAATTGCTGACGTGGAATCCCTCAATCTCCAGTAACCTTAGAACTGATCTCATCTCAGATCACCTTACTTTAGTTTGTCAGCGAGTTCAGGAGAATCGTGCATGTCTTTTTTAAGTCAATCTTCCTCCCCATTCCCTCATCAATTTATGGTTAAAGCCTCAATTGTGGCGGCGTTAAGCTTCTGGCTGGTCGGTTGCTCTGAGAATCGCTCCTCGCAATGTGTCAAGCTGATCGGTGTGGCAAATCAAGCCGTTAATTCGATCGAGGCGGTGACCGCCCCTAGCAGTGCCGATAGCATTGAGGCGCTGAGAAAGATTGCGGTTGTTGCTGAGGATACTAACAAGGCAATGAGAGATCTCAGTTTGACAGATGGAAAACTGATCGAGTTTCGCGATCGCTTCACCGCCATGTACGAAGCGACCAGTGCTGCCACACAATCGCTGATTCAATCCTCAAGCATCAAAGATACGGCGGCTTCCCAGAAGGCATATGAAGACCTGAAGGCTTCTACCAGTCAAGAGTCGCCTTTAGTGGATGAAGTGAATCAGTACTGCAATGCGGGTCAGTAAAGTCGGTCAGTCAAGATAATTCTTATAATTTTTAACGTCAATTCAAAAAAAATCTTCAGCCCTGCCATATTGAGCGATCAGTGGGGATTCTGATGCTTGATTGCCTAACCATGCCCAGAGTTGGTCGCCGTGGGAATAATGCCACCATTCTTTAGGATGCTGCCGAAACTCGGCCTTGATCATGGCTTGTTTGAGAATCTGGCGATTATGGTGAAAGGTGCGGTTTGATAAAGAGTCTCTAAAGTAATCGGGGTAAGACCGGGGTGACATTTCATCAATGGGTGAACCCATGGCGATCGCGCCCTCTCCATCAACCAAAGTGACATCGATTGCTGCGCCTGTGCTATGAGGCGGCGGCATTGCCGGATTTAGGTTTGGAACTGCCCAAAATTCGTAGACTTCTTCTAAAAACTCCTGGCGCTGTGTTTCAGTAAGATCCCACAGATGTAACCCTCTAGCCTGAACCGTTTGCGCTAGAGTGTAATCCACCATAAACTGCTGAACGGCGATCGGGCGGTAGGCATCGAAAATTTGGATGCGCCAGTTTGGGTACTCTATTTGCAGAAAATGTTGCGCTTGTAGCAGGCGTTCTAGGACACCTTGCCGAAGATAATAAGGAGAGCGCTCTCCATAGGGCGCACCTAACCTGACATAAGGATGCGGCTGCTCGGCTGCAAACTGATAAATAGGAATCGGCAGGAGTGATTCTCCGCATTCTTGAATTGGAACTTGCTGGTAGAGTTTCATCTAGGGCACATCAATGTCAGGATAGTTTCTCAGAATAGTTTGCGACTCAAACCATCGGTTTGTGTCGTTTCTCCCTCGTCACTCACATACCCTAATTGAACTATGAAGTCTTACGTTGTTGCTGCCGTGCAAATGAACAGTCTGCCAGATTTAGAAAAAAATCTGGCGCAGGCAGAAGATCTCATTGACCTTGCTGTCCGCCAAGGGGCTGAGTTGATTTGTCTGCCAGAGAACTTTTCGTTTTTAGGGGATGAAACTGCCAAATTTGCTCAAGCAGGGGCGATCGCCCAAGGCAGCGAAAAATTCCTCAAAACGATGGCACAACGCTATCAAATCACGCTATTGGGCGGCGGATTTCCGGTTCCTGCCCCCACAGGCAAAGTTTATAATACTGCCCTTTTGATTGGTCCTAGCGGCGAAGAGCTATCTCGCTACGAGAAAGTTCACCTATTCGATGTGAATTTACCGGATGGTAATACCTATCAGGAATCTGAGGCAGTGTCGCCAGGAGAACAAATGCCTTCAGTGTATCCCTCTAAAGAATTAGGACATTTGGGGCTTTCGGTTTGTTATGACGTGCGATTTCCTGAACTATATCGCCATTTGTCGCAGATGGGCGCAGAGGTGTTGTTTATTCCAGCAGCTTTTACGGCTTATACCGGTAAAGATCACTGGCAAGTTTTGTTACAGGCACGGGCGATCGAAAATACCTGCTATGTTGTTGCCCCTGCCCAGACGGGTAAGCATAATTCGCGCCGTCAGTCCCATGGTCATGCAGTGATTATTGACCCGTGGGGGATTATTTTGGCAGATGCAGGCGAGCAGCCTGGCGTGGCGATCGCCTCGATCGAACCTTCTCGCTTAGAGCAAGTCCGTCGTCAAATGCCATCTTTGCAACATCGCGTTTTTATTTAAATGTGTTTAATCTTTAAGGGCGATCGTCATGAGGGCGATCGCTCTTTAAAACGTGCCCACCCTCGACAAGTTTGCCTAACCCATGGTTGATCTCACTTTATGGACTTTTTTTTCTCCCCTACTGGCTACCGAAGCCCAAGCTGAAACAGGCTCCCTCGTTTTAGCAGGCGTTTTACTGAGCTTAGTCGTGATTTATCTCGCTGCCAAACTGGTTGGAGAACTTTGCGCCCGTATTAATCTTCCTTCTGTGTTAGGAGAACTCGTGGGCGGCGTTTTGGTGGGCGTATCTGCCTTCAATCTCCTGATTTTTCCTGATAGCAGCGGAGCCTTTCACTCGCTCATTCTCGACTTTCTGCAAGTTACCGCAGGGCTAACCCCCGAAGCCATTCCTGGCGTAGGCAGTTCTATCAGCGAAGTCATTTCCTTGCTGTCGGAACTAGGCGTGATTATCCTTCTGTTTGAAATCGGTCTAGAGTCTAACCTAAAGGAACTCATTCGCGTGGGACCGCAAGCTGCTGTAGTGGCGATCGTAGGGGTGGCAGTGCCGTTCGCAGCAGGCACGAGTGGATTGATTCTTTTGTTTGGAGTCCCTGCAATTCCAGCAATCTTTGCGGGGGCGGCATTGACGGCAACTAGCATCGGTATTACTGCCAAAGTGCTGGCAGAACTTCAGAAGCTAAGTTCTAGAGAAGGGCAAATTATTATTGGGGCAGCGGTGTTGGATGATGTACTCGGTATCATCGTTCTGGCAGTTGTGGCTAGCCTTGCTAAAACTGGAGAAATCCAGGTCAGTAATATTGTTTATCTAGTTGTTGGCGCAAGCGTTTTTCTGATTGGCTCCATTTTTCTGGGTCGTCTACTCAGCCCGTATTTTGTGGCATTGGTCGATCGCCTCCAAACCCGTGGCAATCTTTTGCTTTCCTCCCTAATCTTTGCTTTTGTGTTGTCTTACATTGGCGCAGTGATTCACCTTGAAGCAATTTTAGGCGCTTTTGCCGCCGGGTTAATTCTTGCCGAAACTGACAAACAAAGAGAGCTAGAAGAACAGATCTTGCCGATCGCCGATATGCTTGTTCCAATTTTCTTTGTGGTGGTAGGCGCGAGAACCGATGTCAGCGTCCTTAACCCATTTGTGCCCAGCAATCAAGAGGGCTTGATTATTGCTTCCTTTCTGGTAATCGTGGCAATTATTGGCAAGGTTGTAACGGGCTTAGGCGTGTTTGGACAACCGGGCATTAATCGGCTAGCGATCGGGGTGGGTATGATTCCTCGGGGTGAAGTAGGGCTAGTTTTCGCAGGTGTAGGCTCAACCACAGGCATTCTCGACAAGTCTCTCAACGCCGCCATCATTGTTATGGTAATTATCACTACCTTCATAGCTCCTCCGTTATTGCGCATCGTTTTCGACAAAGCAGATAAAGCGATCGAAGAAGCAAAGTCCGAAAGCTAATTGTATTAAGTTGAAAATGTAGACAGGGTTCAATGCAAATGCTCTGTCCTTGCCTAGTACGGAATTTCCTCTATTTGTACTGTAGTGTTCTGCAACTAAAATCCTGTGATAAACTCATCGCTCAATAAACCCATTTAAAAGATCTCCTGTGTCTCAATCTTCATTTTTTGACTCTTCATCCCCTAGCGCCCGATCGCTCTCTGCAATAAATCCCTCAGAATCCCAATTTTGTCCTAGTGCTTCCTCTTCTGAGACTCAGCGCGATCGAATTGGGGTTTTTGATAGCGGCGTGGGTGGGCTGACGGTTCTGAGGGAACTGTATCGTCAACTGCCGAACGAATCGATTCTTTACTTTGGCGATACTGCCCGTCTGCCCTATGGCACCCGCTCTCAAGCCGAAATTGTGCAGTTCTCCCGCGAAATCCTGATATGGATGCAGCAGCAGGGCGTAAAGATGGTGATGATGGCGTGCAATACTAGCTCGGCGCTGGCATTGGAAATAGTGCGATCGGAGTTTAATATTCCGATTTTGGGCATCATTTTACCCGGTGCCCGCGCAGCAGTCCAGGCAGGCAAACGCATCGGCGTTATTGCCACGCCCGCCACAGCAGCCAGCAATGCCTATCGTCAGGCTATTCAGGAGATCGACTCAAGTGTTCAGGTTTGGCAAATGGCTTGTCCCGAATTCGTGCCCTTAATTGAGCACGATCGCATTCGTGAGCCTTATGCCCAGGAAGTTGCCCAAGAGTACTTAGCGCCATTGTTAGATCAAGAGATCGACACACTGGTACATGGCTGCACTCACTATCCTCACCTCAACCCAGTTTTAAAGTCTATTCTGCCGCCGTCGGTCAAAATTGTTGACCCAGCGGTACATTTAGTCAAAGCTGCTTCCCAAGAATTAGATTTATTAGGCTTAAAAAATACGCGGGTGGCGTTGCCCACGCGGTTCTGTGTCAGCAGCGCTCCGGCTCGGTTTGCCCAACTATCAGTGCAGTGGCTAGGCTGTACGCCGTTGGTAGAACAGGTCGATATCCGAGAAATGACTCGTCAATCTATGCTCAAGGCAGTAGATTAATGCTGTTTCTTGTGTTGTTGCTGCTTTTGGCGTTGCTTGCGAGCGTCCTCTATGCTCTCAAACTCCGCGATGCTGCTCAAGAGGCTCCCAGGCTCCATCTCAAAGTTCAGAAGGGCGAACTGACTGCCGTCTCAGTCATTATTCCTGCCTACAACGAGGCTGAAAATATTGAGGACTGCGTTTGCTCGGTTCTGCTGAGTACCAACTTGCCGCCTGAAAAATTAGAAGTTTGGGTTGTGGACGATCAGTCTGTGGATGAGACGTGGGAAATTTTGCAGCGGTTGCAAACTCGTCTAAATGATCCTCGCCTGAAGCTAATGGCGGGTAAGCCTCGTCCCAGTGAGCAGGTTTGGCTAGGGAAAAACTGGGCTTGTGCACAGGCGGCGGCATCTGCACAGGGCGATTATTTATTATTTTTAGATGCAGATCTGAGGCTCAATGAAGGAGCGATCGCCACTGCTTTGCAGTTCGCTCAACAGCAGCAAACCGATCTTTTTACAATTTGTCCTACCGTTGTTTGTGACTGCCTGGCAGAATGGCTAGCCCAGCCGCTGATCATTCACACCATGCTGATTGGCTTCGACTTCAAAGCCGTCAACGATCCCTCTACCGACGCTGCCTTTGCCGCTGGGATGTTTATGCTGTTCCGCCGAGCCGCCTACGAGCAAATTGGGGGACATACAGCGGTGGCTGACCAGGTTGTAGAAGATGTGGAACTGGGGCGGCTGGTGAAATATAGCGGGCTGAAGTTGAATTGTTTCCTGGGCAACGAACTGGCATCGGTGCGAATGTATCGAACCTGGGCGGCTTTGTGGGAAGGGTGGACAAAGAACCTCTATGCGGGTGGGCAACGGAACCCCGTGAGCATGTCTAAGTTTGTCCTAGTGATTTTGTTGATGTGCGTTGTTCCTTGGATTGGGTTGTTCGTCTCGATCGCCCACCTCATTCCGGGCTGGAATCTTTGGAGCCTCCTTACTCTGATCCTTAGCCTATCTATCATTGCCATGCATTACGTGATCCGGCGCATCGGTTCATCGGCTTCTGGCATTTCCCCGCGCTACTGGTGGCTAACTGGGTTGGGTGGAATTTTTGTAGTGGCGATCGGTCTAACCTCTGTGCTGAAAACTGAGACAGGCTGGGGCTGGACTTGGCGGGGACGTTCGCTGAAACAGTCTGGTTAAGTGACTTATCCGGGAGGCTGATACTAAACGCCAAAAAGAGAGAAACAAACAGAAAATTGAGCCCCCTTCTGTCTGCCCTCTCTTTTGGTGGAAACTGTTGCCAGTCCCAGATAAAGCCTATTCTCTTACAGATTTAAGTAGGCAAAGTTGTGATAAAGACATGACAAGGAAATGGTGAAAATACTGAGAAACCGGTTGAAATGAATTGGGCGATCGCTTTTCTCTTGCTTCTCCCTCATTGATTCTTATCCAATTTTTCTCGAAGCTCTCCCTTAATTCGGCTTAAAATTGAAGCTTCGTCTAGGGTGGCAAGAATTTTGTCTACAACAGCTTTTGGACTGTCTTCGCCCCACGATGCGCCATTAGCGAGGTAACTTTTTACAACTTGTCCAATGGCGTAAGTCGAGACTCCAGCAACTCCTGCCTGAGTCAGAGCAACAGAAAAGTAGGGTGCCAGGGAAATACCTCCGGTCGCTGGAGCGGCTGCACCCAAGAAGCTTTTAAGAGAACCTAACCCTAAAGTCGCAATCAGTTCACTCGCGGTAATGCCGCCCATACTGAGGGCAATTTTTTGTAATAACCCGATCGCCCCTTCCTGGGTCATGGGAATGCCGTAGAGACGGGAAAGAGTCAGAATTAGGGCAATGTCAATGACAATGCCGCTGAGTAAATCGATCACCATGAGGGGATTCAAAGCGATCGCCACACCCTTTGTCATCACTCCTTGCCAAATGACATCATTGGCGCTGCGATCGCGGATCTCCATCTTGCGCTGTACCAACTGTTCGTTAACAACTCCCGTGTACAGCATCGTATTCAGCGCTACCAGAGATTTTCCTTCCCGGTGCAAAATTTCTAAAATCTTCAGCTTCAAGTCATCGACCTGCGGCATACTGCGGTTCAACCGAGCTACCACGGTGCCATCGGGTTGCCGCACTGCCTGCGCGACTAAAGGAGAAGCCGCTGCCATAACAATCTCTTCCGGCGACAGCAGTTCGCGCACTCGATCATCTCGGATTTTGGCGTAAATGGCTTGGCGATCGGCTTCAGGATATTGATCCACTTTATTCAGCACTAATAAAATGGGCTTACTCGCTTGCCTCAACTCCGAAAGCGCCTGGTATTCTACCTGAGTCATATCGCCCGCAATCACAAACAAAATCAAATCTGCCTGTTGCGCTAACTGCCGCGCCAAAGCCTCACGGGTTTCGCCATCAATTTCATCAATACCTGGCGTGTCAATGAGCTCAATCCGAGAAGTTCCCAGTCCTGGCACTGTGACCCGCCACAGATCAGAACTTCCCCCTGCGATCGGCTCGACGCTCCACTGAGCAGTTTGCACCGTTTGGGTAATCCCATGGATAGGGCCCGTCTCAAATATTTCTTGCCCTAGCAGCGCATTAAGGAGTGAAGATTTACCCCGCCCGACCATGCCAAAAACTGCAATATGCACAACTTGGCGATCGAGCTTATTTAACATTGACTCTAGTTCCAGAATCTCAGTCTCTAGCCCTGTCCGCTCCCTAGGTGTGAGGTCAATGCGGGTTACTAAATCGCGCAGCACATCTTGCGCCTGACGATAATTTAACTCTGCCTGGATATCATCAAAGCCGTGGATGGTTTCTTCTAACTCAGCATCGGGATTCAAGGCTATCTCCGAAAATGTCTACCCTACTGCTTTCGATTTTGCCTGAATTCTCAGTCAAAGGCGATCGGTTTTCCGCCTGAGGTGCAGAAGATGAGAATAAGGTTGCAAGTTTGTAACAATTCTGTTACATTGATTTACATAAGGAAACACATAAAAAATATCTGGAGAAATTTATGAGAAGCGGCAGCATCCTGGACGAACAAGGCAAAATGAACAACTTTGCGATCGAGCCTGAAATGTATGTTGATGCAGTTGCGCGGACTGGATTTACTGAATACGCTGAAAAATTAAATGGTCGTTTGGCAATGCTTGGCTTCGTGACCATGGTGGCTTTAGAAGCAGTATCGGGTCATGGATTGGTGACTCTACTACAAAGCCTGTAGCTGCCGTATCCGGCTCAGATTTACGACTCAGATTCTATATTTCAAACAGTTCAAACAGATCAAACGCCCAATTTTGATGACCTCCCGAATCCTTAGAAGATTTGGGAGGTATTGTTTTAAAGAGAACTTTAAGGACGCTGCGTCGCGATCGCCATCCGCACGCCCGCAATTTTCCGTAACCGATCCATGACCGCTACTACCCGTCCGTGGGCTACGCCTTGATCAGCATTAATCACGACAAAAGGCGGCTGCCCCTTCGCTGCCAATCCCCTTACCTGGGCTTCTAGTACTTCCAAGTCCATCGGCTGACGATTAAGCGCTAAATTGCCTGATCGATCGATCGTCACCACCGTTTGGCTTTGGGGCTGGCTTTGAGCAGTGGTTGCTCCTGGCAAATTAACAGGCAAGCCCTCAGAACGAGAAAGATAGAGCGTGGACATGATGAAAAACGTCAAGATGGCGAAGATCACATCGATCATCGGCACAATGTTGATCTGAGAGGGAGATTCAGGCTCTTGAGGGAGACGCATAATAAAATCAGGATTGAAACTAGGGCGATCGGGTCAATAAATTATTGGGCTGCGGGATAGGAGACGCTGCGTCCTTGGCGACGGCGATGGATCAGTTCTAGCTGTCCTCCATATTCCTGAATCAGCGCTGTTTGGCGGAGGTATAGCCCTCGAAACAAGTTAGCAAATAGCAGCGTGGAAATTGCCACGATCAGCCCCGATGCAGTCGAAACTAATGCCTCACTGATCCCCGCTGTAACGTTAGTGCTAGAAGTTCCGCCAATATTGCCAATTTGCAAAGACCCAAAGGAAGCCATGAGTCCTAAAATTGTTCCTAGCAACCCCAGCAGCGGTGAAACGCTAATCACAGTGTCAAATACTGTATTGAAACGCTTCAGTAAAGGTAATTCGGCTTGGGCAGCGCTTTCTAGTGCTAATCGAAATTCTTCTGGAGTGGCTTGCTCTAACTCTAGAGCCGCAAGAAAAATTCGGGCGATCGGTAAATTTAAATTCTGTTCCAGCTTTTGTAATGCTGCCTTGCTGCTACGACGATACAAGCTCAAAACATCCCTCACCACTTTGTCTTGGCGCTGAACAATCTGACTCCAAAATAAAACTCGTTCTAAAACTAGCGCCAGTGCCAAAATAGACAGCCCTAGCAAAGGGTACATGACTACCCCACCTTGCGCAAACAGGTTACCGATTGGCATAGGGTATCCTCACCTCGTTAGAACATTTTTAGGCTACGTGCGCTGCCTTCAGCAGTATGCTAACAGCAACCCGCTATTAGCATACTGCTGTTTTTTGTCCTTGATTTTTTTTGTCCTTAAGCAAACTCTTTTAATGCGGCTCAACCTGTACCCGGGAAGTGTTCAATCTGGGCGTATCCGCTAAAAACTAGCTGTTGACCTTGAGTTTCTAGCCGATTAATTCGCAGCATTACGCCATCTAAATCAAAACGATCTAGATCTACCATGTTGTCCAAAATTTCAGCAAATGCCTCGGTTAACACTTCCGACAAACCTCTGATATCTTCTGGAACAGCTTCAGGATTAAATTGGGGGTCTTTAAAGGCAACTCGGCGGCGCTTTTCAACAGCTAGAGTCGCCATCAGTTCAATCGGGACATCGCTACGGTTAGGTAAGTCGGTTTTGGCAGAAATACTGATTTGGTTTCCAGGAAGAAGCTTTAACTCAATATCACGAAAGGAAATAGGTTCACCCCCAGACAAATTAGTCAATGATTCCGTGTCTAGATTTTGAAGACGTTTTTGGACTAAATCTGCCTCAAAGGCTCGATTAATGGAATCTTCAGAAAGGATGATTTGCGCGATCGCCTGAGTTGGCTGCTTTAAGCGCAACTGCCCACCCAGTACGGAACCAAAGTCAATGGCGACCGCATCAGTTTCAAACGACATTTCCTCCACCTCAAACTGTCGCTTAATCACCAAGCCTCGTCCGCTCATCTTAAAGCTGTCAATGCTACCTTGCAAAATCTTGCTAGCAGGATTACACCGCACAGAAACCTCCACCGATTCGCACTGGCTAAACAAGTGTCGAATCGATTGAGTAGCAGCAGCATTGAGCATTCGCTCCCCAAAATCGGCATTAGGACTACTCTTTGAACCTGTAAAACCACCAAACATGCGGTTGCTCGTTTTTAAGGGCACTGTGTCTTGTTGTAACAGAATGTTAACATTTCGGCAAACGTTGCGTTGCTTACAAACCTTATAAATTGATAAAGGCACTGATTGGCAATGATTATTAATGACTCATTTAACCTCGACGCATAGCAAGGTTCCACCTCCACACAAATATCAATAACCTCAATAACTATCTCCATAGCATCAATAGTCAACTCTTTAGCCGCTATGGAAATCGGCACAAGGGTAAGTACAGTTTGAAATCGTCTCTCGCAAAATACTAATAGCGTTTAATTGTCCTTGCCCTACAGCCTTGTGGGGCAATTTTTATTTGTGAACTAAGCTTGCCGATCAACAGAATTTTTAGCAGAATGGAGATAGCGTTTAACTGTCCTTGCCCTACAGCCCTGTGGGGCAATTTTTTTAACATTTCTGAAAGAAATAGCTATGTTAAATGCCCATACTAAAACTAGATCAACAGATTGAATAATGGGGAAAGGCAAAATTTACCCTAGCCAGACTGCTTCACTCAAACTGAAAACTGTTGGCATAGAACCTAAAATTATGGAAAATTCAAGTATGTATCTTAGCAGAGGTTAAGAGGTAGCTCCTGTGAAGATCGTTTGGGAACAAAGCGTATACGTTGGTAATGCTCCTGTGTTCTGCGCTATTTGTGGACATAGAGCCTATCCAACCCGAGGCAGTAGGAATCAGCTATTGCTTGCCGTGATCTATGACTATCAGGGGGTTGCCTGTGGCGAAGCCTGCCGAGGTTGTGTAGCATCAGGCGCATCGGGCATTCGGCAAAAGCTGCAAGACCAGATTCAGTCTTTTCAAAAGAAGATTGCTGAGCTAGAACATTTAGGAGTAGGAGAGGTTCAGCCACCTTCTCTGGAAGAAGAGTTTCAATTGCATCGGCAAGATGTTTCATAGCTGAATGTGAGCTTATTGATGATTTTTGCGCTGGTTAAACCAAATGGTAAAGAACATCATGAGGAAACTACTGATTAAAAGCCCAAATGCTAGCATTCCTCCTATCCAATCGAGCCAATCGGTGTTTTCCATGGCGCTGTTCTCCATCGAATTCTGCCCAAAATCTACTCTTGAAGCTTAGAAGATTTGAATGTTTCTCTGCAAAAGTTCTTGTAGGACAAATTAATCCAATCGCTCTTTCGGTTCGTACTGATCCTGAACATGAAGAGCAATGAGGATTTCATCATGGCAAATAGCAATTTGGGGCGCTTGAATGATACGAAGGTGGTAACGGCTTCAGTACGTCGGGACGATCGCTTTGATACTTACCAATTTCGGCTGAAGGATCGCAGCAGCTTAACAGGAAAGTTAGGGAACCTGAGGGGCGGAAACGCTGATTTGGAGCTTTTTAGTCGCGATCGCCAGCGCATTGCCAAATCCACCACATCTGGCGCTGACTCCATTACTCAAACCCTCGATGCCGGAGTTTATTTCTTTCGAGTTAAACAACGCAGTGGTAATGATGTCAGTTATCGCCTTCGCTTGTCCAATGCTCCCTTTGTTCTACCTGACACCGTAGGGAATAGCCAGAGTGAAGCTAAGCAAATTTCCTTGGGAGCAACCTCCAGCAGCTTTGTCGATTCGGTTAGTCGGTCAGACAACAACGACTACTATCGGTTTGATGTCACGACCCCTGGTAATCTTAGCTTGAACCTGAACGGGCTAAGTGGCAACGCCGATGTGCAGGTGCTTAATGGTAATGGCAATGTAATTGGTTCTTCTACCAACGCTGGGAATGCAGATGAGTCATTAAATCTCAACCTTGCTGCAGGCACCTTTTTTGTACGAGTGTTTCCCAATGCGCCCAACCAGAGTACTCCCTATAGTCTGAATGCAACACTCACACCGCTAAAGCTTTTTGGCTTAACAGAGCAAAATAACCTAATTGCCTTCAATGCCGACAACCTTAACGCCGTCACTGTAGGGGCTGTCACGGGGCTTGCTACCGGAGAAACGTTGGTGGGTATCGATTTTCGGGCTACGACTGCCACTGCTGCCAATGGACAAAGCCTCAATGGTGGCTTATATGGCTTAGGTAGCACCAATCGGCTTTACAGCATCAACATTGCCACTGGTCAAGCAACTTCAATCGGTACTGCGCCTTTTAGTCCAGGAATAGACGGAGCATCTTTTGGTTTTGACTTTAACCCTGCGCCCGATCGCATCCGGTTGGTGAGCAACACCGACCAAAACCTACGCTTAGTCCCCGATGGCACTATGGCTCCAGCCGGAACTGTGGCGGATGGTAACGCTGGTGTTGCTGGCATCCAATCCGATACCTCGTTAAGCTACATCACAGGCGACGTTAATGCTGGGGTTAACCCTAATATTGTGGCAGCTGCCTATGCCAATAACCGGGTGGGGGGTAGAACAACGCAGTTTGTCATTGATGCTGACTTAGATGTTTTGGTCAGGCAGGGTAGCCCAGGGGGCAACGCGTCCTCTCCTTTTGGTGCATCGCCGAATGGAGGATTGCTAACTACTATTGGGGCGCTAGGATTCGATTTTGGCAACAACACCGCCTTCGATATTTCGACGGATAGCAATCTGACCGATACAGCGATCGCCACTTCAGGTTCAACCTTGTACGGCATCAATCTTGCTACAGGTGCTGCTAGAAACTTGGGCACAGTGACTGCGAATGGCGCAGCCGTCAATGTTGTCGGGCTCTCGACACGAGTAGTCTAAGTCAAAAAACTGCATCGAAAATCTGTAGGCACACGAAATAAGGGGACACAGTTCAACTGTGCCCCCTCGCTCTTATATATCATTGGAACTACATTTTTAGAGACCACCTTCTTACTACAAAACCTGCCCACTGAAAGGTAGAGCAGAGGTTGGTAGCTGGAGGGTATCACTTACGTTTTAACGGAACCGACGCTTACGTCTTGCCATAATTGCTTTGCGCTTGCGCTTTTCTAGCGGGGTTTCAAAATGACGATGACTTTTCACGTCGGCTAAGATACCTGCTTTTGAAACTTGGCGCTTGAATCGACGTAATGCAGATTCAATCCCTTCATTTTCACCTAAGACCACCTGGGTCATGCGTACCACTCCTTCGTTTTATTTCCAAAAAACTAACAATTACCAAGCATATCTTAACCCGTTTAGTACGAATCGGGTTTTACCAGGGAGTATGATTACATCTGTTCCTTTTCTTCACTTAAAATTTGCATGTCTTTTCAGGTTTCTCTAGGTCAGTTGGTCGAGCTTTTGGCAGCTACTCCTCTTCATCTCTCTGAGAATGATCTACGATCGCCCATCACAAGAATCACCACTGACAGCCGCAGTTTGCAAGCAGGCGACTTGTTTATTGCCTTACGGGGAGAAAAATTTGATGGGCATGGGTTTACAGAGCAGGCCATACAGCAAGGGGCGATCGCAGCAATTACTGATTACCCTGTGGCAGGAGTTCTTGCTCTGCCGCTGCTAATCGTGAAAGACACGTTAGAGGCATATCAAGCGATCGCCCATTGGTGGCGGAATCAGTTTAAGCATCCGGTAATTGCGGTGACTGGCTCGGTGGGCAAGACCACGACTAAGGAGCTTATTGCCTCGGTTTTAGCGACTCAGGGCAAAGTGCTGAAGACGCAGGCGAACTACAACAATGAAATAGGAGTGCCTAAAACGCTGCTAGACCTTGACGATCAGGACTATGCAGTAGTGGAAATGGGAATGCGAGCAGCAGGTGAAATCGCTTTACTAACCCGCATCGCGCGCCCAGACATCGCTGTCATTACCAACGTGGGAACCGCTCACATTGGACGACTAGGCTCTGAACAGGCGATCGCCAATGCCAAGTGCGAGTTGCTCGAAAAACTCCCAGAGACAGGCATTGCTATCCTTAACCATGACAACTTGCGCTTAATTGCAACCGCAGCGAAGGTTTGGCAGGGCAAGGTGTTGACCTATGGGTTGGAAGGTGGCGATTTACAAGGCGAGCTTTTAAGTGCCACAACGCTAAAGGTTGAGGGTAACGTTTTACCCCTGCCTTTGCCAGGTCGGCACAATGCTTTGAACTACTTGGCAGCGATCGCTGTTGCCAAAGTTTTAGACATCGACTGGACTATCCTGACGGCTGGCATAGAGGTGACCTTACCCCAAGGGCGATCGCGTCGGTATGAACTGCCTAATGATGTGCTGCTGTTAGATGAAACGTATAATGCGGGCTTAGAGTCTATGATTGCGGCTTTACACTTGTTGGCAGAAACGCCCGGAACTCGGCATATTGCAGTGCTCGGCACGATGAAGGAGCTAGGAGAGCGATCGCCAGAATTTCATGAACAAGTGGGTACGGTTGCTCGTCAGCTAAATCTAGATCGTCTGTTGATTTTGGCAGATGAAGCTGAGAGTGAGGCTTTAGCGTCGGGTGCTGCGCCGTCAGTGGTGTCTGAGCGGTTTACGAGCCATGCTGCTGTGGTGGAAAGATTAGTACAGTTAGTGCAACCAGGCGATCGCCTGTTGTTCAAAGCATCCCGCGCTGTAGGGTTAGATCAAGTCGTGGAGCAGTTTCGGACTACAGTACAGTTGTAAAAAGCTCCGGGTGAAACAAAAAATCCCTGACAGAAAGTCAGGGATAAAATAGGGTGCATCTACCTCTTCGTTATCCATACCGACTCCTACCTCATCAGGAAGAATTTGCTGAGAGTTTTTTCTGACTATGGTTTTAGGTCACGCGCTTTTCAGTCACTAGCGTTAAACTACTCCAACCGCCTTGAGCGTCGTAGCTCCGAATCATGCGCTGGCGTAGGTTGGGGTTGATTAACCAGCCTGCCTCTAAAAAGAAAGGTTGACCTTTAGGAAGAGTAAGCGGTGTGTTGCAAGAGGCACCATCAGGAAGCAGCAAGACTTGAATGGGAAATTTGCCTTGGTCAAATAACAGCGTTGAGCCATTAATTTCGGCACTGGAGGAGAAGTCTAACTGGGGCAAGATGAGATGCTGCTGAAGACGATCGCCCTCTTGTTTGACTGAAAGCGTCGTCGCAAATTGGGTCGATCGCCAGTTAAGGTCAAGGGTCACAGATTCTCCTTGCCACTCACCGATTAATTGCTCGACTGTCAGAGGCGGGCGATCGCTAGATTGTTTCCCTTGAAGATGCTCTCGAATCAGCGTGAGTTCTGAAAACTGATGGTTTTCATTAAACAGTTGCACTAAACGAAGCCGATGATCGTTCCAAATAAACCCCAGTTCGGCTCCAAACTCCGTTGTAGGCGCAAGCTGAATCGATCCTTGAGAAAATGCGCCTCCCTCAAATAGCAAAATGCCGCGACCCAGCGATCGATACTCTAAAACTCGATGCTGCGTCACTTCGGCTCTATCCGCTGAAAACTGGTCGATCGTTTGGCGCACTATTTTATTGTCATCAAGTCCTTCTAAGGTCACTAAAGTTGAAATGTCTGCCTGAAGGTTGCCATGGGTAGAAAGGCTTGTAAAAGATCCTTCCCAAGCCCCTAAGTTGCAGAGCAGGTTATCCCATTGTGAGGTTGAGCCAAATTGTGTCATCTGCAAAACTAGACTTCTATTGCAATCTTTTTAGTATCAGGCAAATCTATGAGTGTGAAAGCTCTCTCATAATTCTTTTATAATAAATCGCTTTTATACCGTAATATTACTGGTTCTAGAGCAAAACTTATGTAATTTTTAATACTTCGTTTGCACAGGCATGGGCGATCGCCAAAAACTAGGTTGTCGAATGGCTGGCTAACAGTGGCTCTTAAACCATTTATTTTAGGTGCGGCTGATCAAACTCTCTACTGAAATAGCCTGTACAAATTTACACTCTTTCATTAATATTATTTTTTGGGTTCAATATTAACTAGATATTAAGAATTATTAAAAACATGACATTTCTTCAGTCAAACCTTAACCCATGAATTTTTCAGGCTTTTTAGGGGTGCTTGCATCCGTCAGTCATGTTCTTTCTTTGGCAGGTTCTTCTATCATCGAAGCCTTGCCTCAGTCGTCTCTTAGAAAAGAACCTATTCTTCAAAATTCTCCAGCAATCACTTCCCCGTCTCTCCATTCAGCAAGGTTTGCCACTCTCACAAAGCTTCCAGGTTTTGCAGACAAACGATACGCTCTGGCGAACGGTTCCCAATTAGGATTTACCCCGCGAGACGGTTGGCAAACTCTTCTAGAAGAGTTCACGCGCCCCCAACTGGCGGTTCAAGTCGTGGGTCAAAAGTTTCAGGTAAAGATTAAGGGGCATGTTGTGGCTGAGGTCACGTCTCAAGACCAAGCTGCTCTTATGGTTTGGCAATTACAACGGATGGCTTTGAACCCAGACTTTGATGCCCAAAATCTACATCTAGGGCTAAGTCTACGTCCTGGAATGCCTGAGGCAACCCCTGTAGGGAAAATCGAGAATGAAGTTTTGTTCTGGAGCGATCGCCGCCTCACCCCTCAAGTGCAAGAAAACGCTGAGTTAACAGCGATCGCTTGGGTCAATAATCTTCGTGCTGCCCTAGATGTCCCTAGGTTATCGTTGGCAGAAGCTCAAAGCCAGATGCACAATTTAGTCCCGACTGATCAGCGCTTAAGGGGGACAGCTTCTTGGTATGGGTCTTACTTCCACGGTCGTCAAACTGCTACAGGCGAAATCTTTGACCAAAATGATCTGACGGCTGCTCATCCCTCATTGCCCTTTGGCACTTTTTTAAAGGTGACAAACTTGCTATCAGGTGAGCAGGTCATTGTGCGGATTAATGACCGGGGCCCCTACTGGGACGATCGCTCTCTCGATCTTTCCAGACAGGCGGCGCTTTGTCTAAACAGCGAATCGAAAGGTGTTGTGCCCTACGAAGCGATCGTTATGCAACCGGTGCAACCCATGCAGACTTTGAAAAACACTGCTTCTATTTCTCAAGAGCAGCATCCAGATCAGATAAGAAGTCACAGGATAGGTCAAAAAGTAGCAAGGCTGATCCGATCGCCCTTTACACAGTCTGGGCAACCTAAACAGTCTGGGCAATATACGCAGTCTGAATCTATACAGTCTGGGCAATAAGGATGATATGACGATTGCTGTCCATTTTCATCCAGCCTGCTTCCTGAAGTTGACTGAGGAGCCGAGTCACCGTCACACGAGTCGTACCGATGGTGCTGGCAATTTGCTGATGGGTGAGGCGGACGTTCAGCCGAGTACCGTCAGCAACAGGCTGTCCCAACTCTTGGCCCAACAACAGCAACAGATGGCGCAATCGATCTTCCACCCGGCGGTAGCCCGTCACAGTCAAAATTGCCTCCGCTTGCTGCAATCGACGCACCAAGTGCCGGAAAATTCCCTGCGCCAACATGGGAGACTGGACAACTTCTGATAGGCGTAGCCGCATCAAATCGACATCAGTCAATGCACTAGCCTGGTAAGGATATACGAGCGTTAAGGGTAACCCAAACGGCATTGAGGGACACATTAACCCCAGTAGCGCTTCATCACCATTGTCGTAGAGCGTACCTAGCTGCACAACACCTCGACAAACAACCCAAATTTCATCGGGTAAGAGGCGAATAGTTTGACCGCTGCGAAAATGTTGTAATGTCCGACCTTGATAAAGTCTTTCTAAAAGCTGACGCAGATCAGGGGTAGGGGCAGATTCGAGGGCGTAAGCGTAGGTCATGGTGTTTTCGGATGCTCTGGGCTGTTGTCGAACAGCTTAAACGCCTGACCTCAAGAGAAGGTAATTAAACGGTTACGGAAGAGTAATGAATCGATTTAGAAGAGATTAAGGTATGAGCGCATTCCTTGTTATGGCGCTAGGGCTTGATTTATTCTGGAGAACAGTCAAGACAATGTATAGCTTCTAGCATTCCTCTTGCTTTACTCAGGGTTTCTTCGTACTCACGCTCTGGTTCAGAATCGGCAACGAGTCCGGCTCCAGCCTGGACGATGACGGTATGTTTGCCGTTAGACTGGCTGCGAACGACCATAGTACGGATGGCGATCGCTGTGTTCAACTGTCCTTCAAAATCATAATAGCCGTAGGCTCCGGAATAGACCCCTCGCCGACAGGGTTCTAAATCATGAATAATCTCCATTGCCCGAATTTTGGGTGCCCCACTCACGGTTCCAGCCGGAAAGCAGGCTTTCAAAAGTTCCCAAGCCGTCTTGTCAGGATCGAGTTGACCCACTACATTGCTGACAATGTGCATAACGTGAGAATAACGCTCAATCGACATTAGTTCATCTACTATGACGCTGCCGTTGATACAGACTCGCCCTAGATCATTGCGCCCCAAATCAACCAGCATGACATGCTCGGCAATTTCCTTAGGATCTTGCAGTAGTTCTTCGGCATAGGCAGCATCTTCGCTGGGGGTTTTGCCGCGAGGACGCGTTCCGGCGATCGGTCGGACAGTCGCAACGGTTGGCAGCTTTGGTTCTAGAGGGCGATCGGCTTTAACCATCACCTCCGGGCTAGAGCCAATGATCTGCCAATCTTGAAAGTTGAAATATGCCATGTAGGGTGAAGGATTGATCAATCGCAAGGATCGATACAATGCAAACGGATCACCGCTATAGTCTGCTGATAGCCGTTGAGAAGCAACCACCTGAAAAATATCTCCTGCCCGAATATGATCCTTTGCCCGCTCTACATTGGCGCAGAATTCTTCTTTCGTAAAGTTGCTGGTATACAAAGTTCTGTTTCGAGAGGGTTTTCCTCCCGGCGGTGTCCACTCCAGCACCGTATCCTGCCCTGAAAGAGGCAATTGCAACTTATCTAGCATTTGAGTGACTTGTTGACACGCTTGCTGATAAGCCTGCTCTAAATTAGTTTGGGGATCACGGAGATCAGCATAGGCGATCGCCCAGATCTTGCGCTGCACTTGGTCAAAAATTAGCAAATGGTCAATCTGCATCCACACACCATCAGGCAAATCTTGCTCATCTGTTGAATACACAGGCACCCGAGGTTCGATCCACTGAATGAGCTCATAGCCCCAGAAGCCAAACAGTCCGCCAATTCCAGGCGGCAACTGGGGCAACGTCACGGGGTGGTAAGACTGGAGGCAGGTTGTTAATGCCACAAACGGATCGCCTTCAAAAACTTGCGCTGAGCCATCTCGATGAGTTTGCGTGGTTTTACTGCCCCGTGCCTCTAACACCCAGACCGGGTCGCAACCCAGAAAGCTATAGCGTCCTAGCTTTTCGCCCCCTTCAATGGACTCTAGCAAAAAACTATAGGGCTGCCCCGCACAAACCTTGTACCAAGCAGAAACAGGGGTATCCAAATCAGCAACCCACTCTTGGTAAACCGGAACAAAGTTTCCTTGCTGCCCCAACGCTGAAAATTGTGCAAAATCTGGAGAAGCCATGCCATGCCCCTATCTGGAATGCACCATAGTCTACCATTCACTGCCCAAATCCTCACCTTTTTAAGTCACCCGATGGCAGGATGATTCGCCTCTGTCAAATCAGCGATTATTTATGAGTTATAAAGTGTTGTATTTCACTTAAACTGACTTGAGGACAACAAACCGTCAGCGCACTGATTGCCCACATTGGGTGAAAACACAGTGGAGTGATGGAGTCAATCAATTTAGGCTTTATTTAGCCTCGTGTTATTTAGCCTCATGATTGAAGAGAGTTGAAAACTACCCGGAATCCTAGGACGGGTCTTTGTATCAACAGTTGGAACCTGGTTCGCCCCGATCGCCTCAGAACACCCCCAAAACAATTGCGTTCATCCCTCTATGCGGGATAAGGAAATTAGAGGAACTCAAATGAGAGACTTCGTTCTAGATGCCCCTGGCTCTAATCGTTATACCTACTTTGTGGCTTATTACGGCAAAGAGTTTCATCAACAGACTGCTGTTTTGCATGTCATGCATCACTTCGATGTTTCGGTTCAAGATCTGCATGTTCAGATTCGATCGAGAATCAACGAAGTGTTAGGAGAAGAAACTCCCTCTTGCTATCACATCTTAGCTTTAGCAACTCCAGAAGCCATTCCAGCTTAGTTAGCGATCGCTGACTGATGATCAACGCCTGTTCACACCAACAAGCTCATGAAGAGGGAGGGGCGATCGCCTCTCCCCTGGATTTGTGCAGAGTTGCAGCGACCACCGTATACTGTCTGAATAGGTGGTCATAGAATTTTATGAAAAACTTGAGCCTTTTAGGGCTGGCTGGAGTTGTGGCTGGCACAGTCAGCATTACTTCGATCGCATTGGCAGAACAACCATTATTCGTTGCATATCCGGCAGATGGGTATGAAACAAATGCCACCCAGATTTTCCTGATTGGTACAGCGCCAGCAGCAGGTGAAGTCACGATTAATGGGCAGAGAGTTGAGCGCAGCGATGCAGGACATTTTGCCCCTACTCTGCCGTTACAATTGGGCGAGAATGTTTTTGACTTGCGCTATGGTAGTCAGCGGTTGAAACTGCGGGTGATACGTGCCTCCTCTGCTCCCCCCACTCCAACGGGTGCAACCTTTGCTGCGGGCTCACTCATTCCAGCAGTGGATGTTGCTCGTCTACCAGGAGAGCCTATATGTTTTGGGGCGATCGCTCCTCCCAATGCCAAAGTAACAGTGACTTTAGGCAGCCAAACGATTCCTCTGCTGCCTCAAATAAACTCCGTCGAACTGCCTCCTAATTCGGCAGTGTTAACCCAGCAAGAGCAGCCAATGCCTTCTGCCGAAAGCTATCAAGGCTGCACTAGTAATGGGCTAAGTGCAGACAGGCTCAGCAGCAATACCAACCCCACGGGCACGATGCCCATAACCTCGCTAACCCACGATCTAGGCTATCCTCAGTTTCAACTAATACTCAATGGACAAACCCAAACTCAGACGGGAACAGGTAAAGTTAAAATTCTTTCTCCTGTGAATGCTCAGGTCATTGAAGTAACCGCTGATCCGGGAACGGCACGAACTGGGGCAAGTACTGATTACTCTCGCCTAACGCCGCTGCCAAAGGGCACAACTGCGGCGGTAACAGGTCGAGAGGGTGAGTGGCTGCGGTTAGACTATGGGGGGTGGATTAAGGCATCTGAGACTAGAGTTTTGCCAAGTGCAGTGCCGCCGCGATCGCTCATTCGCAGTATTCGGGCGCGTCAGGTAGAAGATTGGACAGAGGTCTTGTTTCCTTTGCAGGTAGCGGTACCCGTGACCGTACAGCAAGGCGATCGCTCCTTTGCATTAACATTGCATAACACGACTGCCCAAACTGACACCATTCGCCTAGATGACGATCCTTTAATTGAACGGTTGGATTGGCAGCAGACAGCGCCTCAACAAATTCAGTACACTTTTAGTCTCAAGTCTTCTCAACAGTGGGGCTACAAGTTGCGGTATGAGGGAACCACTTTAGTACTGTCGCTTAAACATCCTCCGCAAGTAGAGCAGTCATTGAAGGGGATTAGTATCTTGCTTGACCCAGGGCATGGGGGAGCAGAAGATTTAGGTGCGCGGGGGCCCACAGGTTATCCGGAAAAGGATGTGGTGTTAATTGTGTCCAAGCTACTGCGCGATCGCCTCCTTGCTAAAGGTGCCACTGTCTATATGACGCGTGAAGCAGATATTGATCTAGGTCCTAATGAGCGGGCAGCGATGATCAATCAGATGCAGCCAGACTTAGCCGTGAGCTTGCACTACAATGCTCTCCCCGATGAGGGAGACGCAGCCCATACATCTGGCATAGGGGCATTTTGGTATAACGCTCAGTCTCATGGGTTAGCGGTATTTTTACACAATTACTTAGTTGAAAAGCTCGATCGCCCTTCCTATGGGGTGTTTTGGAATAACTTAGCGTTGACGCGTCCAACTGTCGCTCCAGCAATATTACTAGAGCTAGGATTTATGATTAATCCTCAAGAGTTTGAATGGATTACAGACGAAGAAGCACAAGAAGAGCTAGCAGATTCATTAAGCAATGGCATTGAGCAATGGATTCGAGAGCAATAGGAATATTTGGGCTGAAAGAAACGCAAAAGCACTCTTAGTTTCCAAAAAGTTCAAGTTAGGTTAAACCGCTGAAGTTGCCCTTCTAAAGATTGGGGTAGAGATTTATGGAGTTCAGCTTTGTTGCGGAAGAGAAGGCGATCGTGGCTTTGCACGTCAAACGGAAATTGTCCCACAATATCAGAGCGATCCATCTGCGCTAGTAGGATCTGCTCTGAACGCTTACATTGCAGGGCATAGCCAATTTCAACACATACTTGTGGGCTAGGAATCGGTTGGGGTGGTGAACTATCCATCTGCAAGACGGGCGTACCGTCAGCAATGAAAACTAAGCTTTTGCGGATCTTGCGCATCAAGGTGCTCTTAAGGCGAATTGGAGCATCGTTTAGACGGTGGGATTCTTCTAGAGTAAGAGGAAGACGCGATCGCTTATTAAACTTCTCTAAAAAGGCTTGAATTTCGTCTCGTAGAATGTCGCTAGACTCAGGATATTCAGTCTGGTAACAAAGAAATACAGTCGGCTCTAAATGAGCCATGACATCTTGCTTAGTGAAATAAATTTCATGACTAATCAAGTCAATGTTTGAAATAGCATATCCCCCACTACCCTCAATATAAAACTCAACTGTTTCCCCTTCCATATATCGCTGAAACCAGGCTGCTGTTTTTACCTCAGCACTATCTTCTAAAAAATCAGCCCTTAGAGCTGATTTCAAGAGACTATTCTTGCTGAGGCGTAAGTCATAGGGGCGTTTTTCCAAATCTCGGAAGGGTTCGTACTCCGCAAGATACCAAGCTTTCAGCGCAATGATTGCCATACTTTCACTGTTTCTTTGCTTTAAAATTAACAGTAGCACCCAAGATTTGAAATATATTGAGTGATTTGAGTGATTTTCTCCGCTTCAAACATCTTATCCACAGCCGCAAGATTCAACAATAATTAAATTTTTCATTGCTGAATAATCAAAATGCTGCCCTATCAGTCCAATTAAGGCACCTTGAATTATCGCCTTCTAAGCTTCTGTCGCTTTAATTAGCCCAAATCAGTTGCAGTTAACTAGCAACTGAATCGGCAAAATTCTTAATTTCTTGAAGAAGCTGGAACTCTGTGTTCAAAGATGAATTTGGCTCAGGATGATGCGAAGGCGATCGTAATCATCTTTAAGTAAAATGCTAAGCGATCGCCCGGCCTCAACCAGCCAAGCTCGATCTGCCTTGCGAAGCTGATAAATCTCTCGAATGGCAGCAGCGACTAACCCATCCACCGGAGCCCCCGCAACCTGAAGCAAGGTTCGTAGAAAATCAAGCTGATCGCTGAACCGAATGATTTCTTCTGACTCACAATAGTAGACTGCCTGATGGATCTGGGGAGGGCGCGGCGGCAAGTGTTGGTAAATAGTAGCGTTTTCCACCGTTCGACCAGCACCATTCTTACCATTGCAACCGGGCGGCAAGAAGCCCACGATCGCGGCTCGAAACTCGGTTTTCAACATTGCAAAAATTTGGGGCTGCTGCTCCCGCAAGTCTTGCAGCGACAGCCCTAAGGCTCGGGCTCGATGCACCGAGTCGATCGGGCTTGTCGTAACGTGATACACCACTGCATAGATCTGGTTGCCTGACTCCTCATCACTAGCCTTAACCCAGCTTCCAAAAGGCGGCATTACCGCAAAGCTCAAGTCTTCAGGTTCCAAACATTGCGCCAAAAATTCTGTTGTGGCAGTTTCAATCACCTCAGCAATGTAGCTAGGCGATCGATTTTGAGTACTGAACTGAGGCAGGGGTAACCGCATTACACTCTACTTTTTACCCCGTCCGGCAGTCGCATCTACTAATTCAAGCTCAGACGGACGAAAGGTAATTAGTTTATCCCAGTTGCCGCCTTCAAATAAAACTGCAACTAGCCCACTACTTACCCGCTGTACCAACCCTTGATATCCGTAGTAAATATCGTTAACGTTTTTTACCCGAACGGCTGAACCCGGAAGAATCATAATGTCTTTGGAGGATTGAGAAGTTACTTGTATTTAGGTTAAAACATTTCTGTCAAATGTTGTAGATTCTATGTCTCAACCACTTTTGTGGAAAGGCTGACCCAGGCTCCTGAGGCTATTTGCCCAATGATATATACGTCAATTGTGATGGTGCCAACTCGATACACCTCGACAGAACTTAAGTGCTGCTCCAGCCATTGAAGCAAGGTCTGGAACCGCTGTATCCTCTGCTTATCTGCGTCTTCATGCCAATCTTGGGGTTGAATCGCTGAAGCGAAAAAGTTTTCCATGCTGATTGTTTCTACAAAGGCATTTTTATCATGCTCTGTAAGTTGCAGAAGCTCGCTTGTAGATGGAGAATTAGCGCGATCGGGCAACTGTAAAACCTTAAAGGGGTAATCAGACTCGCTCATCCAAGTCAACCCTTCAACAATCGCCTTTAAAGACGCTACGGCAGACTCTTCATCAGGATTAGAAGTAGAGAATTTAAGATCGGGGACAACTTCAGCTTGAGACATATCTAGTAGAGGGAAGATAAGGCTAGTCGTTTTCTAAAGTGGAACGTAGATTGATTAATACGATCTCTCGGTGGCGTACTGTACTAATTGCCACCTCCCAAGGAAAAGTAAAAGACTGAAATGATTCAGGTGAAATTCGATCCTGGTCTAAATCCACCACGACCTTACGCAGAATTTCAAACAGTTTATGTCTGACTGACTGCAACTGCTCTAGATCATTAACAGAATGCACCTGTTCAACCAGTTCTAAAATCTCCAAGTTGTACATATCTGCGCGATCCTTTTGGTTATTGAGCAACCACGATCGCAATTGCCACAAAGCCGAGACGCAAATTGCACTCACAGAGGTCACCAGTCCTAAGAACTCTGAGTTCGCCATCAAAAAGTTGGGGCGCTCCTGTTCATAGTAAGCCTTTGCTCCAGAGTGTAGAGGAATCCCTAAGTTCTGCCCTGCCTCAGGCAAACGCATTAAGGCAGAGCGAGGGTAAATCGTTACCATTTCATTACGAAACTCAAATAAGGTTTGAGTGATTGCTTGTACCACACTGCTATCAACCTGTTTATGGGTCACTAAGACGGCTCGAACTGCGGCGGCTGTCAAATCTTGAGAAGGGATTGGGGTGGCTCCGTCGTAGGTACCTATGGGAATCTGGGTTGCTTCTAGAATGGGTAAAGAAAGCCGCAGAGAATCAACCTGATCAATTGGCAGTAACTTAGTCTGGCTATTGGCCAACAGACGGCTTATAGAAGGGTTGCCGATCGCAATCACCCGAAAAACGGCATCTACCTTTCCTTGAAGCAGAGCCTCATAAGCGCGATCGGGCGGCAGCAAGATGGCAGTCAGATTGCGTTCGGACAAGCCAAAATGAGGACTAATCGACCAAAAAAGATTGTAAGAGCCGCTGCCTTTGGGCATGAGTGCTACTCGCCGACCTTTTAAGTCACTGATTTTTTCAATGCCAGACTTTTTGCTCACAATCAGGTGAAATACCTCTGGGAAGAGATATGCCACTGCTCGAACTGAAGGCTGAGGAGGCGTATCACTTTGAACGATCGCCAATTCCACCCGCTTCTGTTCTAATAAATCTTGGTTTTGCTGAGCTCCCTTTGTCGCAACCACAGTAATCCGAATTTTTGGCTGATGTCGAGCCACCACAGTTGCCAATGCCTGAGCAAAAGCATAGTACTCGCCATCTGAGCTACCTGTGGCAATGGTGACATGCTGAACTTGCCGCTGTTGTAGCCACTGAACAGAGAAGGCGATCGTTGCCACAATGCTAATGACCAAAACAGGGAGGGCAAACTTAACTTTCATAGGAACGAGTCAATGGAAAACGATAGGCAGCCATGCCAACCCTCGAATAAGCCCACTTGAAACTTATGTCACCTTGGCTGAACCGCATAGCGTTGTGAAGGAATTAATCGCTCTACACCTGCCTTTCCTTGAGCAGTCTTATTAATTCGTTCACGTTTAAGCACCAATCCAGCAATGCCACCCGCAGCTAAGATGTAAATTGGGTTAACCATGGCATTAATGAGACAATCTACCATGTACAAAGCGGTCATCAGAGCAACCACTGTGGCTGAAGCAACTTTTTTGTTTGCCCACAATCTTGCAGGATACCGCATCCAAAATAAGCTCAATGTCGGTAGCAGCATCGTTACAAAAAGGCTGACTAAACCCACAGTTCCATTTTGTCCAAAGATATTAATCCAAAGGCTATCAGGAATAGTTAGCTGACTACCATCGGGTCCAAAAATTAGGGCACGTCCGTATCCGCCCCACCCGAAGATTATTCTCTCTCTGGCTTTAGCTGAAAGAAGTTCCTCATTGTTAAACCGGAACTCCAAAGATCCTACGCGATCTTCTGGCAAGACCCTAGAGAGTGACTCAACAATTTGATCAGCAACGTAGGTTCCCGATACGGCATTGATGTAAAGATAAACGACTATTCCAGCAATCAAGAGGAAAGCTGGAGCCGCAGTCCGCAGGTTTTTGCCAACAAATAGAATTGCAATACCGCCTGCCAAAAGAGCATAAGCGCCGGTAGAGCGAGTCAGAATAAACGTGACAAACAATGCGCCTACCAGCCACTTAATAGGAATATTCCATAAGTGTTTGACTGTTCCAGTCTGCCAAAGCCAAATTCCAACCAACGTCGCCGCCATCATGAAGGCTCCGACTGCCAGACCGTGGCTTAGAAAAACGGTTGGTCGGTAGCCACCTAGCCGAATCGTTTGGCTAAAGTCAGAGCCTGGAGTTCCTCCATAGATAATTCGATGAAGTTGAGGACTCAGCCGCATTTCAAATAGACAAAGGGGAATGTAGGAAAGACCTCCCACAAAAATTCCGATCGCCAATTCGCGCATTCCATTCAAACTATTAAGGTAAATACGCCCTAAAAAATAGGGAATGCCCCAAGTTACAGTTTGACCCAAAACTGCAGCCATGCCATCGTAAGGCCCCAAATCATTCGCTAGAGAAGAGGCGAAAGGAGAGACACACCAAATTACAATAGGAACGTCTATCCAACTGAATCGGAAGCTATTGAAGCGCCCCACGTCAAAGATAAAAGTTGCAAGCAAAATACCATAGCAAGTTGCTGCTATTTTGTCATAGTCAGGTATCCCAGGAATCGGCAATACGGCTTGGGGCAAATATAACCAAGCCACAATGAAGCTGATGACGATCGCTCGACGCGCAGGGTACCGGGAAAATAAGTAAATAACGACAGGAATCCAGCCAAACATTACTAGCGGAACTAGGAGGTTTGGACTAGCAAATGGATTACCACCAAAAATAAATCCCATAGGTTATTTAAGTCTTCGACTTTTTGAAACTAAGCTTCTTTCTCAAACGATTTTCCCTAGCTCAAACGATTTGCCCTAACTGCCCGGCAAGACCCTTCCAGCTTGTGCTTCATCGTAATCCTAAAGCACAGATATCGGCAAGCCTAAGGTCGGCTTAGGGTCTTGACGATCTGAGTCTTCTTTATGACTGTGTTCAATCGCCTTGCATAAGGCAGCTTCAAACAAATCAGTCGCATCATCCCAAGAATACTGAACGACAGTTTGGTAAGCGGCATCAGACATCTCCCGCCACTGCAAATCTGAGAGAGCCAACACCTTCTCAAGTCCTTCAGCCAGCTTTTGAGCATCGCCAATCGGCGCAAGATATCCATTCACGCCAGATTTAATTAAATCAATCGATCCGCCAACCTCACTGGATACAACTGGACAGCGACAAGCCATGGCTTCAACAACAGTCAACCCAAACCCTTCACTTAAGCTGCCACAGAGCCACACATCACAACTAGCATAAATATCTTTGATGTCATGCTGGTCGGGGAGCTGGGTAAAGGTTGTGTTAGCAGGTAAAGGCAGTTCTGAGACTGGCTCGTTGGAGCCAAAGGCAATAATTCGCAAATTTGGAATTTTTTGAGCTACTTGGGCGATCGCCTCAAAGCTAACTTTACAGCCTTTCCAAGCAGCCTGAGCGTACATAATACCCACAGTTGGCACAGATTGTTTGCCTCGTAGAGGTGCGTAAAACTGCTGGGTATCTACACTGTTAAAAACCAAAGACGTGTCGGCATCCCCATACTCAGTCCGCATCAAATCAACTAACCACTTAGAAATGACAATTTTATGAAAAGGCAATAAGTAAGTTGCTTTGACCCGTTCAACAGGCAAATAGTCAAAAACTTCATGGTGTTGAACAAAATAAGCTTTTGCTCCTTTTGCCGGAGACCAATGAGCCATCCATTCAGCAGTTTCCCACCAGGTTGCAATAACCACGTCAGCATCAGGGACATCAGCTTCAGTGACCTTGCAACCTTCTTTAACAACTTTGTAGGGCACGTCGATCGTATCAAAATAAGAAAGTCCCCGTTTGACGGGCTTGAGCCAGCCTTCCCCTTGAAGAATTCGAGCAAGTCGCCTGCGGCGAGAGGGTTTATTAATAGTAGACACAACAGAGATCTGATGACCTCGTTGTTTGAGGCGCTCTGCATAGATTGCAGCAACTCGCATACCGCCACTTAATCCACCGTCGGGCAGAACAAAAGTAATTCTCATACAGCAATTCTCATACAGAAAGACTCGAAGTGAAGGAAGGATGCAGCAGTGAACCTCACATCTAAATTGGGACTAAGCTGCCGGAGGCGTTTAGATAGACCCATTCAGAGCAAACCCAGTATAAGAGGAGAGTTTGTCCCTCTCTCGTATTTTTCATTACTCATACAGTGACCTTATACGCTGATCTTGCTCCATCGTCCGGTCATAAACCATGAGTTTAAGGTAAATTTTTGACTTTTCTACGTAAAAACTCCAAGTAGAAATTCTAAGTAATCAAAAATCAAGACTTTTTTCACTCCGGCTCTCAGCTTCATTGATAGCTTTGGTTTTAAAAAAAATCTACTCTTCCGCGAAACAATGAAAGCTGCACCATTGATGCGACCTTCTGTAATAGACACATACATAGGTTCAAACATAGGTTCAAAAGGAGGCGCTTCAACTTGAGAATCTGCATCTAAAAGAATTCATCAAAAGCTTTTTTCGCGCCCAAGTTCTTATCTGCCAAATCGCTAGAATGCTAATTATCAAAGTACATGACGACTTTATCCTGTATGAAAGGGCACAGAACCGCAAAACTATCGACTGTCGAAGAGTACAAATCACAATCCACCATAATGACGCTGGCTTTCTTGATTTGTTACTGTTGTACTAACTCAGGGATTAGGGTGTTACAAAACCAACTCTTGGTCAGAAAAGTCCGTAATCGACTTCTTTTAGGGTCAAGATGCCCTTTGTAAACTCAACCCCAGCTTGAGTTCTCCAGGTTTCCACACTCTTCCATCTTTAGTAGCTGCGATCGCAGGCATTCCTTCAAAAGAATCAAACCCACATCACCGGACATGATCAAGTCTTATGTTCATTGCTAGAAGTCCTAGGATTTCTTGAAAAAACAGTGCTATGGATAGCACTGTATACTCCTCACAACCTATTCATTGCCCCAGAAGAAACCACCAAAAAAGATTAAAGAAATGGTGAATTTATCGATTTAGTGTGACAAGCTTTAGCATCGAAAACCTCAACTTGTTTTTCTTATCTTAACGTTGTGCTATTCAATAGATTGAGTGGATGTGAAAATGCGCGTTTGTTCGTGCCAGAAACGCTAAGCTGAAACTAGAAAAAACTAGGATACATTCACAAGAATAAATGTAACCAGATAGAGTTCTTTTCTGTAGGAAAATCCTACCCTGCTGCCATTAACCTGGACTTTTCTAAGCCAGGCTGCCTCTAGATCTCTATTGCTCATTCAGTGTTGCAAAACCATGCCATCTATTAAACAACTTGCGCTGCGGGGCACATTTTGGACGGTCGCCAGCTATGGCATCTCTCAGATTCTTCGGTTTGGCTCCAACTTAATTTTGACCCGTCTTTTGTTCCCTGAGATCTTCGGTCTGATGTCTTTGGCTTATGTATTTATTACAGGGTTGCAGCTTTTTTCGGACTTGGGGATTCACACAAGCTTAATTCAGAATAAGCGGGGAGATGAGCCAGATTTTTTGGATACCGCGTGGACACTGCAAATTATCCGCAGTGTTGGGCTTTGGCTGTGTTGTGTAATTATTGCCATTCCTGCTGCCAATTTTTATAAGGAGCCTGAATTAGCCTGGGTTCTGCCGATTGTAGGATTAGGGACATTAATTGGGGGCTTCCATTCTACTGGACTCGCCTCCTTAACTCGCAGGTTAGCAGTTAAGCAAGTCTTAATATTTGAGCTAGGCGGGCAGATTATTGGACTTAGCGTAATGGTAATCTGGGCTTGGTTTGACAGAAGCATTCGGGCTTTGCTAGTAGGAACAGTGGTCGCAGCGTTGGTTCAATTAGTGTGGAGCCATATTCTTAGTCCGAATCCACCTAATCGCCTTGTTTTAGAAAAAAAAGCTGTCGGCGAAATATTTTCTTTTGGGAAATGGATCTTTCTATCGACAGTGCTAACGTTTTTTGCCATGCAGTCCGATCGCTTAATCCTGGGCAAGTTGTTAGGGGTACAACTGCTGGGTGTTTACGGAATCGCCTTGACTTTAGCGGAGATTCCTAAACAAGTTACGTTGGCAGTGGGCGGAAAAATAGTTTTTCCGATGTTTTCAAAGTTTGTTAGTTTGCCGCGTTCCGAGTTCCGTGACAAGATTCGGCGAGGGAGACTACCTATTTTGCTAGTTACAGCACCCGTATTAGCAATGCTGTTCAGCTTTGGGGACATTCTAATCACGACTTTGTACGACAACCGCTATGCTGACGCTGCCTGGATGATTTCGCTGTTGGCACTCGGTATTTGGCCTCTCATCTTAACTACGACGCTTGAAGGAGCGCTGTTTGCAATGGGTAACCCAACGCCATCTACTTGGGGTAATTTCTGTAGCTTTTTAGCTCTGGCAAGTGGTATGTGGGTTGGCTTTCAACTATTTGGCGTTGTTGGAGCAGTTGCTGCGGTGCCGCTCAGCAATGTCCCTTTTTATGCAGCAGTTTCGTATGGTCTGTATCGGGAAAAACTTGATTGTTTTGACCAGGATGCCTACGCGACTGCATTACTACTGATTCTTTGTTTCATCTTTGTTGCAGCTCGACATGTTTACGGTTTACCAATGCCGTTGTGGTCGGTCTAAATCGATCTCTAAAGTCAATAGCTCTTAAAGCTTCACTGAAGGTAATAGGGAGGCGGTACAGGCAGACTCTGATTGAAGGTGCTCAATGCTCATTCTAAAAATGATGGCAAGTTTACTTGCTTCTAGCTCAATATTATGATTTAGGGCAACTCGGTCTAATCCGGCTTGTCCCATAGCTTTTAGCTGGTCTTGAGAGGTTAATAATGCCGATCGCATCGCGCTAACTAATGCTTCGATAGAACCTGGAGTAATGAGCCAGCCGCAGGTATTATTCTCAACAAGTTCAGGAATGCCAGCGATATAGGTGCTAATGACGGGACGACAGAGGGCGAGTGCTTCCATCAACACTACGGGCAACCCTTCGGCAAAGCTGGGCAGCACCATTACCTTGGCGTTGAGAAGATGCTCACGCACTTCACTCGTGGTTGCCCAACCCGTGATTTTAATGTGGTCTTGAAGCTGGTAACCGGTGATTAAGGTTTCTATGGACGATCGCAGTTCACCATCTCCAACCAATACCAATTCAAAGGACAGTCCTTCTTCAGCAAGACGTTTCGCTGCCTCAATTAATAAAAGCTGACCTTTTTGCTCTGATAATCGCCCCACGCAGACGAAGCGAGGCTGGTTGGGAATGGGAGTAGGAGCGATCGCCAAAAAGTTTGCGTCTACTCCACAGTGAACCACTCGAATTTTTGACCATTGCTCTGGGCGAGTCCACCGATAAAGCTGGCTTCTACCAAAGGAGCTAATGGCGACTACAAATGCCGCGTGCTCAATTTTTTGGGGAAGGGCGATCGCTTCAACTTTGTCAAATTCTTCAGGTCCATGAACCGTAAAGCTAAAGGGCGGGCCTCCTAGCAGCCGGCACAGCATCGCTACAGTTGCCGGATTAGTACCAAAGTGAGCGTGAACGTGGGTTACTTCGGCTTCGGCTACCCAGTTCAACAATACACAAGCTTCTGCCAAGTATGCCAAGTGTTTGAGCACTCCTTGCTCCGATCGCCACCCTAACTTGAGCGTTAGCCTAATAGCTTGTAAAAACCGAGAAGGACGACGAAGCATCACGGCTAGCAAACCTTGAAGTAAGGCGATCGCGCCCCCTTCTAGCAGAAACCGAGTTTTTTTAAGTTCTTGCTGATCCGCCTCATCTACCAATTCATCGGCACAAGAGCGAACTGCAAAACGTAGAATCGTCAAACCACAGGCTTCGAGAGCAAGAATTTCACGCCGAATAAAACTATGGCTAACTTTGGGATATTGGTTGATGAGGTAAGCAATCTTTAGAGCCATTCAGCCTGCTTTAAATGTCAACACCCATCATATTAGGGCTTATTATATGAGGCTGACCAAATCGTTAAGGTTGCTAGAGCGATACTCATCCAGATGAGAAAACTCATGCGTGTCATGTTCATCGCTTGGTCAATAGTCTGAGCAGTAATGGGTTGGGTGGCATCGCCCAGTAACGGCTTAAGCTTAGTAACACCTTTATATTGATTAGCTCCACCCACCTGAACTCCCAGAATGGCGGCATAGGCACATTCGCTCCAGCCTGCGTTGGGGCTTGGGTCGTGGGGGGCATCTCGGCGGCAGATTTGCCAAACTTGGTGCGGCTGACCTGAAAGCAACGATAGGAGCAGAACATTTAAGCGGCAAGGAATCCAGGTCAGGGCATCTTCTAGCCGAGCGCTGCCCCAGCCAAGATAGGTGTAAGGCGCTTCCCGGTAGCCAACCATTGAGTCGAGGGTACTAGAAGCTTTGTATGCCATGGCGAGGGGAGCGCTGCCTAGAGGTAGAAATGCACCCAAGATGGCATAAAGCAAGGGTGCAACAACGCCGTCTGTGGCGTTTTCAGTCACGGTTTCTAAAACAGCGCGAAGGATTTCGGGTTTTGAGAGATTAGCGGTGTCTCGCCCAACGTAAAGGCTCAGTTGAGTCCGAGCGATCGCCAAATCACCTGCCATCAAGGGCTTCAAAACATCTTGAGCCGATCGCCTTAAACTTCTTCCAGCAAAGCAACTGGCTAGTAGGATTGCTTCAGTCACCATGCCTAGAAACGGGTGGAGGCGTTGGGCAGTTAGAACAACGACCCAGACCACCAGACCACTCAAACTAGGGAGGGCGATCGCCAGCACCACGCCCAAGCCCTTTAGCGCCAAGGGGTGATGCCAACGCTTTAGAACAATGTGACAATAACGTTGAATTCCCCAACCCATAATCTGCACCGGATGCAGCCAATTCCATGGATCGCCGATTAAGTAGTCTAAAAGGGCGGCGATCGCCAGGACTATAGCCGCATCCGAGATACCCGCAAGGGGTCGCCATTGCCATAGAGTGGGCAAACCCGTATGGAATTCACTGGGGTTTAGCATTCTATAATGTCTGTCACCTTAATACATTCGGCAGATCAAATTCTGCCTTACTTTTACAAACCACTATGTCTAATCTTTCCCCATCAGCCTCAGCCGAAAATCGACTTGTCCGCCTAGAGCGCCTGCGAAATTTCAGCCGCTTATTAGACAATGCGATCGCTATTCCTGGCACTAGCTATCGGGTTGGGTTAGACCCACTTTTAGGACTCATCCCCGGCGGTGGAGACGCGATTGGGATGGTTCTCTCTTGCCTCATTGTGTATGAAGCCTCTCGCTTAGGAGCCAACCAGAAAACATTAGGACAGATGACATTTAATGTTCTTTTAGAAACTCTACTCGGAACTGTGCCGGGAATTGGAGATCTATTCGACGTAGTATGGAAGTCCAACACCAAAAATATTCAGCTACTAGATGAGCATCTAGGGGTTCAGCAAACAATTCCTATAACAGGTCATCGAAATCGCGGCTTTACGATTTTTCTGATTGTGGGACTGGTGTTGGCGATCGCGGGTTGTATTGCCTTATCAATCTTCGTACTACATTGGCTCTACCAGCTTCTCTCAGCACGTTAAGGCTTCTCTTCGGTGTCTACTTTGGGGATGATGTCGGGGCGATCGTTGTCTTCCCAACCAGGCGGGCGCTTGGAATTGTACCAGGCGATCGAACCAATGCCCACTGCGGCAACGAACCCAACGGCATAGACCAGCGTAAACGCCAGCGGAAAAGTAGAAGCAACTCCTAGCAATAAACTCATTCTTATCTTGCTCCTGAGATTTCACACAATTTTTCAAATACTGGTTATCTAGTATGTCAGGTTATGGGAATGGTGAGAGGTGTTTGGTTGTAGAAGGGGGGCGATCGTATCCAAAACTATGTGGGAGGTTATTCGTAAACTTCAGCGCTACCTTGTTTCTGTTCATGGGAAAACTGAATAGGCACAATGAAGCAATGTTTAACCCTGTAAATATCATGGTTTTAGCTACCTCAGATAATGACAATGGCAATCTAATCCAGACTACTCTTGAATGGATTGCCGACGCTGGGATTAATGGGTTAGGAATTTTGCCTTCTGCGGAACAGGTCGCAGCAGACCATTTGAGTAAGACAGCTTGCGTTGAGGATGCTATTAATTCAGTTATTGCTTGGAGAACCACCTATGCTGCTGGCACAGGTTTTATCACTGGAGTAGGTGGTATTGCAGCAATGCCCCTTACCATTCCAGCAGGATTGGCTGCATCCTATGCACTTGGAGCAAATACATCTGCCGCAATTGCTTATCTTCGAGGCTATGACATTCACTCTGAACAAGTAAGAACAATGGTTCTGTTATGTCTGATTGGTGAAGCGGGGCAGGAGATTCTTAAGACCGCAGGCATTACTATTGGCACTAAAGTATTTCAGAATATCATCAAGCAAATACCTGGTAAGGTTCTGATTGAAATTAATAAGAAGATTGGCTTCCGATTGATAACTAAGGCTGACGAAAAAGGTGTAGTCAATCTTATGAAATTAGTGCCATTGATTGGAGGGGTTGTAGGAGGAACATTTGACGGCATATTTGTGCATAGCTGCGGACAAACTGCTAAAGGAGTATTCTCTCAAGCGTCAGACACATAAGGAAGAATTTTGTTGCTTCGGACAGTTGCAAGAGCCGTCTGTTCAGTTCAAAGATCCTTACAATCACTGATTTGAGTCATTATTCATACCTTGTAAGAACTCTAATCCTGTCAATTGATTATTGGGAGACGATCTATATGATGACGGAGAATGGATATGTGGAGCCTGTATTCCAGGCATGGCTTATCCTTACTAAAGGGTAAGATAATAATGAAACGTTGAAATTACTCCAATGAGACTCAATCATATTACGAGCAATCCGAAGCGCATGAATGGGCAACCCTGTATTCGGAATCTGCGCCTTACGGTTCGTCGGGTGATTGAGATACTGGCAACTTATCCTGATCGGGAAGAATTACACCAAGAGTTTCCAGAACTAGAGGATGAAGATATCCGACAAGCCCTAATTTTTGCCTCTTCCTACTTGGACGATCGCATTATTGAACTCTCTAACCCTTATGAAACTGTTGCTTGACCAGGGGCTACCCCTCTCGGCGGCAGCGTTATTACGGGATACAGGTATCGATGCTATCCATGTTGGTGAAATCGGGATGTCTGAAGCAGAAGACTCAGACATCATCCAGAGAGGTAGAGACGAGAGACGTGTCGTTGCTACTCTTGATGCGGATTTTCATACACTGCTAGCACCCAGCATAGCGATTACTCCTTCGGTCATTCGCATCCGAATTGAAAGGTTACGCGCCCAAGCACTCACAGATCTGCTGTTGACGGTGATTGCTCAATGCGAGGAAGATTTACAACAAGGATCAGCCATTACAGTTGAGCCAAGCCGTATTCGTATTCGTCGGTTACCGTTAGTTCCTGATGCCTAAACAACACTATTACACAGCGATCGGATCAAGTGAGTTGGTGAGTCCGAAAAGTTACTCGCGGCGAGTGAACAGGGGCTTTAGTCCTCAACAATTAACCCCGTTCTCATTAAGCAATTTTGAGGCACCTGTGGAAGGATAATTGTACGTGAGGGGCGATCGCTCTTAACTTTAGAAATTTGGAGATAGACAATTCATGCACCAAGTTAGTCTTCAAGAAGCAGGAAATCAACTCGCAAAATTGATCGAGGGAGCCGCAAGCGGTGAAGAAGTTGTAATTACGCGCAGTGATGGTGCAGCCTTTAGAATCGTGCCAATAAGCTCAACGAAGCCACGTCCCACATTTGGTAGTGCCAAAGGTTTAGTCAGAATGTCTGACGACTTTGATGCTCCTTTAGTTTGATGCTCCTTTAGAAGATTGTTAGTTCGGCAAACTCGAAATCTAAAATTAAGTTTCAGATGGGTCTACCCTGGTTTCAAAAAGTATTTTGTTGACACGATCGACCTCAGTTGTTGATAATTGAGAACTGTGTGAACTTTAGCACCCTGAAAAGCCTTGGCTAACGTTGTTGTAATTGGTGCCCAGTGGGGCGATGAAGGGAAAGGAAAAATTACTGATCTGTTGAGCAAGTCAGCAGACATGGTTGTCCGCTATCAAGGCGGTGTCAATGCGGGTCATACTGTTGTAGTAGACGATCAGACCTTTAAGCTACACCTGATTCCCTCTGGCATTCTTTATCCCAGCACCGAGTGCATTATTGGGGCAGGTACGGTCATCGACCCAAAAGTCTTGATTCAAGAGCTAGACCAGCTTGAGACGCTCAAGATTTCGACTTCAAATTTGCTAATCTCCGAAACAGCCCATGTCACCATGCCCTATCATCGGCTGATTGATCAGGCATCGGAGGAGCGGCGGGGAATTCATAAAATTGGTACGACCAAGCGGGGCATTGGGCCCACCTACGCCGACAAGTCGGAACGAACCGGAATTCGCATTGTTGATTTGATGGATGCCGAAAGCTTGGAGAAAAAGCTGCGGTGGACAGTTAACTACAAAAATGCAATTTTAGAGAAACTTTATGATCTTCCTCCGCTTGATCCGCAAGAGGTAATTGAAGAATATCGGGGCTATGCCGAACGGCTACGCCCCCACGTAGTTGATAGTTCGCTCCGGATTTATGAAGCGTACCGACAACGCCGCAACATTTTGTTTGAAGGTGCGCAGGGCACACTGCTAGATCTTGACCACGGCACCTATCCCTATGTCACCTCGTCTAACCCCGTGGCAGGTGGCGCGTGCGTAGGTGCGGGTGTGGGGCCCACCATGATCGATCGGGTGATTGGCGTTGCCAAGGCTTATACGACTCGCGTTGGCGAAGGGCCTTTTCCAACCGAGTTGCATGGCGAGATTGGCGAATTACTGTGCGATCGCGGTGCCGAATTTGGTACCACTACTGGACGCAGAAGACGCTGTGGCTGGTTTGATGCCGTCATTGGTCGCTATGCTGTGCGAATCAATGGTCTAGATTGCCTGGCAATTACTAAGCTAGATGTATTGGACGAACTTGACGAGATTAAAGTCTGCGTCGCTTACGAAATTGAGGGGCAGCGCTGTGTGGATTTGCCTAGTAACACCCGCCATTTCGCTCGTTGTCAACCTATCTATGAAACGGTACCCGGCTGGCAAAAATCTACTGCTGAATGCCGTACTCTAGAAGACTTGCCGCCGCAAGCGTTAGCCTACCTGGAGTTCTTAGCTGAACTCATGGAGGTGCCGATCGCCATTGTCTCTCTCGGTGCCAGCCGCAACCAAACGATCATTGTGGAAGATCCAATCCATGGCCCTAAAAGAGCTTTGCTCCATAAAATAGATCAAGGGCTGGCAATCAGTGGACAGGGGGCAGGTGGGTAGGCGAAGGGGCGACCCCTTGTGGGTATCTTGAAAAGATTGTGCCCTCTCAAATGTGCCCTGGCTCTGGTCAAGTTGACGTAGTTTTGTTCAGTTTATTCTCAGTACACAAGGTTTAGGACGCTATGGAACTCACGGTTGAATGTAAAAAACGTATCGAAAACAGCAAACCCAACGCCCTGCGCCGCGAAGGTTTGCTCCCCGCTGTGCTGTACGGTCACAATGTTCCTGAATCGTTGTCTTTAACGGTTAGTGCTAAAGACATTGAGACTCTGCTCAGAAAAGCAAAAAAAACAGCGCCCATTGAGGTTAATGTGCCTGAGCTTTCTTGGACAGGCAAAGCCATGATTCAAGAAGTTCAAAAGCATCCGTGGAAAGAAAGTATCTATCACGTCAGTTTCTTCTCTGTTGAGTAAGAAGTTGAAGATTTCTTGGAAGACTGGAACCTGGAGGCTTTCATCTTCTCTTAGGGGTTCATCAAAAAGACATTAAATCATGGGGGTGCAGCTAGGCTGCACCCCTATTGCATGTTAATCTCCCACTATTGCCCATTTTTTAAAGCACCTCATGACCGAGAGTACCCTGCCTCCCTTAGTTCAAAAAATGCTGCGTCCAGAGTTCTATCCCCATCCGGTGACTGAACCCATTGGCTTTGTTCAAACCCATATTTCCTACGTCTTTTTAACCGGGGACTATGCCTACAAAGCCAAGAAGCCGATGAACTTCGGTTTTTTAGACTATTCCACCTTAGAAAAAAGGCAGCATTTTTGCTCTGAAGAACTTCGGATGAATCAGCGAGGTGCGCCAGGGATATATCTGGAGGTTTTGCCAATTACGCAAACTGGGGAAGAGTTTGAGCTAGGCGGCTCTGGAGAAGTTGTGGAATATGCAGTGAAAATGCGTCAGTTTCCAGAAACCTCTCTTCTATCCAGCTTGTTTGAACGGGGTCAGTTAACGGAAGATCTCCTAGTCGAACTGGCAAAAGCGATCGCCACCTTTCACAAAACTTGTCCATCTAACGATTACATCCGCAGTTTTGGAGAAGTGACACAGGTTCGCCAAGCCTTTGACGAAAACTATCAGCAAACGGAAGGTTATATCGGTGGTCCTCAAACCCAACAGCAGTTTGACGAAACTAAAGCTTACACCGATCAATTTTTTAGCGATCGCGCCGATCTCTTCACTAACCGCATTCAAAACAGCTGGATTAGAGAATGCCACGGCGACCTGCATTTGGGCAATATTTGCCAATGGCAAAATCAACTGATGCTGTTTGACTGTATTGAGTTTAACGAGCCGTTTCGCTTTGTCGATGTGATGTATGACATTGCTTACATTGTGATGGATTTGGAAGTGCGCAATCGTCCTGATCTGAGTGCCATTTTCGTGAGCACCTATATTGAGCAAACAGGCGACTGGGAAGGGCTGCAAGTTCTACCCATCTATGTCGATCGCCAAACCTATGTTCGGGCTAAAGTGACTTCCTTCATGCTAAATGATCCGGGTGTGCCGGATTCCGAGAAGCAAAAGGGCAGCGAGAAAGCAGCCCTCTACTATCGTTTGGCGTGGGAATATGCGAAGCCCAAAATCGGGAAAATTTTCTTGACCTGTGGTTTATCAGGTTCTGGGAAAAGTACCACTGCTCGCCAACTTGCCCGCCAGACAGGTGGCATTTACATTCGTTCTGACGCAGTTCGTAAGCATCTGGGCGGCGTGCCGCTAGACCAACGAGGTGAGGATGATTTGTACAGCCCAGAAATGACTCAGAAGACCTACGATCGCCTCCTGTCCCTAGGACTGTTGCTATCAAATCAGGGCTACACGGTGATTTTGGATGCCAAGTACGATCGCCAAATACTGCGGGAAGCCGTGATTGATCGAGCCGCAGCGGCTGAAATTCCCCTTCAAATTGTGCATTGCGAGGCTCCGTTAGAGGTGTTACGCGATCGCCTTCATAATCGTACTGGAGATATTGCCGACGCTACGGCAGATGTACTGTCACAGCAATCTTTAGAGCCATTTTCTGAAGTGGAAAAGCCCTATGTCAAAGCGATCGATACGACGCAGGATATTGGAACGCAGCTTCTATATTCTTGTTTCCCTGTCTCTAGTTAGAGAACCAATAGAACGAAGTATCAGTTAACTCATCTAATTGTCCTAGCCTTAAAATAAGGTGAGCCGCATTTGCGATCGCCATCATGTATCAACAAGACCCCCTTCATTCTCTCTATAATTCTCTCCCCACCATGTACGATCTTCCCAGCGAAGATCCAGAGGAGCCTGGTTTGCCCGACGAATTTCATGAGTTTCAGCCCCAGCTTTTACGCGAAACTTGCCATCCGCCTGATTACTCAACCCAAGAGTTTTTTGTTGCCACAGATTTAAATCTTTACTACGATGTCAAACATCCTTTGTGGCACAAGCGCCCCGATTGGTTTTTAGTTTTAGGTAAAGCCCCTGCCCAAAAGCAGGAAGACTTGCGCTGGAGCTATGTGATTTGGCAAGAAGGCACCGCTCCTTTTCTAGTTATAGAATTGCTCTCACCCGCCACTGAAGCGGAGGATCTAGGGCAAACGTTACGAGAGGTTAATACTCCACCGACCAAATGGCAAGTCTATGAGCAGATTTTGCGAATTCCTTACTACGCAATATTCGATCGCTATCAAAACCAGTTCCGGTTGTTTCGGCTTGTTGCTACCCGCTATGAAGAATTGACTCTTGCGAATAAGCGCCATTGGTTTGAAGAAATGAATCTGGGGTTAGGAGTCTGGCAAGGAGTCTACGCAGAAACTGAAGGACTTTGGCTCCGTTGGTATGATGCAGAAGATAACTGGCTACCCTTGCCTGCTGAACAAGTGCAACAGGAGCGCCAGCGGGCTGAACGACTTGCTACCCGCCTCCGAGAACTTGGGGTTGATCCCGATCAAGTGTGAAATTTCTAACTTCTAACTATTTACTCTGGCATGAAACTACTGCTCAGGCTGCCGATCGATAGTCGCTTCTATTGTGCTAGTTAGATAATGCCCAGACATAACGCTGCTGGAAAGACAGTATTGGTCGGCAGTCAGTTGATGGAGGGTTTCAAAGCCAGTACGGCGCTGACGATCGCCCAACACCCAATAGCGCTGAACAATAGATTCGGGGGCAATCCAGCCTTCGCCTTCGACTCGACCCAGCAAACTATGCTGGAGCACAAAGGTGTATTGGCGATCTCCCAGACCAAAGCGTCCGCGATACTGAAGACAAATTTCACTGCGATCGCTTCCAGGAAATGTCAGCTTAGTTACCATTGTGTACCAGTCGTCACGGCTCCAAGCAATCAAAATCTTGCCCTTAACGGTGATAGGCATCCCATCTCGATCAAGCCAATTGCCTTGTAACAACCAGCGTCCCGACTCTAAAAGAAACGTGTGAGGCACAACACCAGTTTTTGTCATCATATTTTGTGTGGGGCAACTGGCAAAGAGACAGGAATAGCTTAATTGGAATACATCGTATCTACTTTGCCTGAGCATCTACCATGTGAATTTCCCCTAGAACAACCTTTCGGCTAGCGCCAGTAACATCAGGGAGATTACTGGGTATATTTTGATGCCGCCAGTAACCAAGAATTGCAAAGGCGATCGCTTCCTTAAAGTCAGCATTTAAGCCCATTTCATTAGTAGTACGAACTTCAGTTGTATTTAGATTTGCTTGAAGCCGCTGCCTAAGATAAAGGTTGTGGTTACCCCCCCCACAAAGCAAAACTTGGTCAGGTAGATGAGGTAGAAAATCGCGATAGCTCTGGGCAATGGAAGCAGCGGTTAGCTCGGTTAACGTTGCCAAAAAGTCCGCAGGCTCCAGGTGATAGGGTTCAGCCTCGACGAAGCACTGCTGCAAATATTCCACGCCAAAAAGTTCGCGTCCCGTTGATTTAGGCGGCGGCTGGTGAAAGAAGTCTTGTTGCAGCCATTGTTGAACCAGCGGTAAGCATGGATTTCCTTGGGCTGCCCAGGCACCCTCTGGATCAAAGGTCTTTTCGCCCTGGGTAAGTTGGTGTATTGCTAAATCTAGAAGGGCATTGCCCGGACCAGTATCCCAGCCCATCGTGCGAGCAGAAGATCGGCTGCGGGCAGGCAAATAGGTAACGTTGCCAATCCCTCCAATATTTTGGACGCAGCGATCGTGGGTATTATGACTCAGTAAGCAAACATCTACGGGTGAAACTAAGGGTGCGCCCTGTCCCCAAGCGGCAATGTCACCAGCCCGAAAGTTGCTAATGGTGGTGATTTGGGTTAGGTCGGCAATTAAGACTCCTCGTCCAAGCTGGAGACTGTAGCCAAGGTGCGTCGCCGGAGGGCGATGGTAGACGGTTTGTCCGTGGGAGCCAATTAGGTCGGCGGTGGGATGACCCACTTGAATCGATAGGGCAGCGTGGGCAAAGGATTGGGCGATCGCATCATCTAACGCCGCAAACTCAGGCATTGATAAAGCTGCACCACCGCAGACTGCTAGAATTTGCGATCGCAACTCGGCGGAGTAAGGATAGGTTTTACTAGCAATGAGATCAACCTTCAGATCATCGGTAGCTCCTGAAATTTCGACAAAGGCGGCATCAATGCCATCAACCGATGTACCGCTGATTAGACCGATGACTTTCATACGGGTAACTGCTCAATGCCTTTGTTGGTGCCAATCACAACCATTAACCAGCCTTTGTGAAGCCGCAGAACAGGGCTAGGGTTAATTTCAAAATTACCTTCTTTACAAACTGCCAGGAGGGTTAACCCATAGCGTTTCCGCAGGTCTAATTCCATGATCGTTTTGCCATCAAACTCGGCGGGAATAACAACTTCGACAATGCTGCTGTTAGGGTCAAGCTCAAAACGTTCGAGAATGCCGGGACGAGTGAGCGATCGCGCCAGCTCGCAGCCCATTTCATGCTCTGGATAAACCACATGGTCGGCTCCGACCCGCTTGAGCAACTTACCATGAACTTCGGAAGAGGCTTTGGCAACAACGTGAGCTACGCCGCCTTCTTTAAGATTGAGGGTTGTAATGATACTTTCTTGCACATAATTCCCGATCGCCACAATCACAGTATCAAACTCAAAAACTCCGGCTTGCTTGAGGGCAGATATCTCAGTGGAATCTAACTGAACAGCATGAGCCGCAAGTTGCTCAGTCAAAATATTAGCCACTCGACGTTCGTCTGAGTCAATGCCCAAAACTTCGTAACCCAGTTGATGAAGAGTCATACAAACAGCCCGACCAAAGCGACCTAAACCAATCACGGCAAACTGACGGTTATTGGCACGAAGACTTCTGAAAAAGCTTAACGAGGATAGGCTCACAGCTAAATACCTAAAAACTAATTTTTCTGGTTACCAGCAATTAACTCAACTAACTCAACAAATAGTGGCTGGACTATCCTACCAAAAGGTTTTCTTCAGGGTAATGAATAGAGTTTGGGGTAGGGTCACCTAAAACGGCAGCCATGATCAGTAAAATGCCAACTCTGCCGATATACATTGTGGCAACTAAAATAAGTTTTGCCATTGTCGAAACGCTAGCAGTAATACCCGTAGAAAGTCCTACTGTTGCAAAGGCTGAAACGGCTTCAAAAAAGATGCGAATGAAGTCAATGCTAGGATCTGTTAAGGAAATTAAGATTGTAGAAAGTATGACAGTGCTTAGGGAACCAAATACCACTCCTACTGCCTTTAAAAGTAAGGTTGTTGGGATTCTCCGCTGATAGCAAATGACTTCTTCTTTTCCCTGTAAAACCGATCGCGTGGTGCTGAAGAGAATTCTGAAGGTCGTAGTTTTAATTCCGCCCCCCGTCCCGCCAGGGTTGGTTCCAATGAACATTAGAAGAGTAGTTAGAAATAATCCGGCTGTAGTCATTTGACTATAATCAATTGAATTAAATCCAGCCGTTCGGGGAACCACGCCTTGGAACCAGGCAATCATGAGTTTATGACCAAAATTAAAATTACCTAGGGTGTTTGGATTTCTAAATTCGATTAATAGAATAGCCAGGGTTCCACCTATTAGTAAAAATAGCGTTGTACTGACTGCAATCTTAAAGTTTAGAGGAAAAGCTAAGCGCTCTTTTCTACCTGTGAGGCGATCGCGCGTCCACAAATACATTTCCATAATCACCTGGTAACCAAGACCCCCGAAGATGACGAGAAGGGGAATAACAATGTTGATTGGTATCGAAGTCGCATACCCAATAAAGTTATCGCGGAGCAGACCAAAACCAGCATTATTAAAAGCACTAACGCTGTGAAAAACTGAGAGCCAAAGCCCCTGCTGAAGCCCAAACCGGGGCGCAAAAACTGGAAGCAGAGCAAACGCACCAGTTAGCTCAAGGATGAGCGTTACGGCAATAATTGATTTAACCAACTGCACGACCCCAGACATCCCTTGGCGATCGAGAGATTGCTGAATTGCAATTTTCTCCCTTAAGCCGAACTTACGTCCTATAAGTAATAGCAAAAAAGTGGTTGCAGTCATATAGCCTAAGCCGCCCACCTGTACCAAAACTAGAAGAAAAAACTGACCTGGAAATGTATAGTAAGTACCCGGATCAACAACCGCCAAGCCCGTTACACAAACCGCAGAGGTAGACATGAAAAGAGCAGTCACGAAATCTCCCCAACCGCTAGCAGTACTAGAAAACGGCAGCATGAGGAGAAATGCCCCGGTGAAAATCACTGCAATAAATCCTAGGCAAATCGTGCGAGAAACTGTCATGAGGGGACGAGAGTGAGGGAGAATTTGATACAAAGTAGAGAACACTTCAAGATTTCCATCTTAGAGATTACCCCAAGCGATGCCCATAACTTTGCAGCAACAAATTCAACAGTTCTACGATGCCTCTTCTGGGCTATGGGAGGAGGTGTGGGGAGAGCATATGCACCACGGTTATTATGGTGCCGATGGTACAGAGAAAAAAGAGCGGCGACAGGCGCAGATTGATTTAATTGAAGAGCTTTTAGCCTGGGCAGGCGTGCAGCAAGCAACACGAATTCTAGATGTAGGCTGTGGTATTGGTGGCAGTTCGCTTTACCTGGCGGAAAAGTTTAATGCTCAGGCAACGGGTATTACGTTGAGTCCTGTTCAGGCAAACCGGGCGATCGCCCGATCGCAAGTTGCAGGATTAGGCGATCGTACCTCTTTTCAAGTTGCCGATGCTCTTGCCATGCCGTTTGCCGATGATTCTTTTGATTTAGTTTGGACGCTTGAGAGCGGCGAACACATGCCCGATAAGCAACAGTTTCTGCGAGAGTGCTATCGCGTTTTGAAGCCTGGTGGCACGCTGCTGATGGCAACCTGGTGTAATCGTCCCACTGCTCCTCCCGATGCGCCGCTGACTGCCGATGAGCAGAAGCATCTGGAAGATATTTATCGGGTTTACTGTTTACCTTACGTAGTGTCGTTGCCGGAGTATGAGGCGATCGCCCAATCCTTATCTTTCCAATCTATCCGCACTGCCGACTGGTCTACTGCCGTGGCTCCCTTCTGGAACGTGGTAATCGACTCTGCAATCACGCCCAGCGCTATTTTTGGACTACTGCGATCGGGCTGGACAACCATTCAGGCAGCGCTCTCGTTAGGGCTAATGCAGCGAGGATATGAGCGAGGCTTGATTCGCTTTGGGTTACTGAGCGCTACTAAGCTTTGACGCTTGAAATTTGTCTTAGATAAATATAAAAGTTAGCAGAGAAGCATAGCGGCATGGTCAATGTCTCTGATATGAAGCTCCATAATACTTATCCCTGGCTTCCCGTTGGGGATTTTTTGTGAGAAATTAGGTGAGATTGAACGTGATATGGGCACTGATGGAAGCACAGAAGGATTCCCGAGGTATTAAATATTGCTTACTATAATTCGGTAGCCCTCAAGCGATTGTATTTATGAGTCGGAATTTATGAGTCGGATTTCACCGTCTAAGCCTTTATCAGCAGGCGTTTACAAAACAAATATCGTTCAGCGTCAGTTTCCTTGGCTGTATGCCTTCTGGAAGTTTTCTCGCCCACACACAGTCATTGGCACAACTTTAAGTGTATTGGGGTTGGCTCTAATGGCTTGGGCGCTAAATGGTGGGCAGCAATCCTATCCTCCTTTCCTTATTGTTTTGACATTGGTTGCTTGTCTTTGCGGCAACGTTTATATTGTTGGGCTGAATCAGTTAGAAGATGTAGATATCGATCGCATTAACAAGCCACATTTGCCCTTAGCTTCCGGAGAATTCACTCGCTCTATGGGTCAAGGAATTGTGGTGTTTACGGGCTTTCTTGCCCTCACTTTATCTAGTTTTCTAGGCACCTTCTTAACCTTTACCATTTGGGCAAGCTTGCTGATTGGAACGGCTTACTCACTACCGCCAATCCGGTTAAAGCGGTTTCCAGTTTGGGCATCTTTGTGCATTTTTACCGTGCGAGGGGCGATCGTTAATTTGGGGCTATTTCTTAGTTACACCATGCACTTGGGAGCATCTACTAAACAGCAGTTTTTGGGAGTGAATGTACCAGAAATTCCGCCGATTGTGTGGGTGCTAACGGCGTTTATTGTCGTGTTTACATTTGCGATCGCCATCTTTAAGGATATTCCTGATTTAGAGGGCGATCGCCTCTATCACATCTCTACTTTTACCGTCCGCTTAGGCGCTCCTGCTGTTTTTAACTTATCCCGCTGGGTCATTACAGCTTGCTACTTAGGCGCGATCGGGGCAGGTTTGCTCCTTCCAAATGTTAATCCAGTATTTTTAGTAGGAACTCATGGGCTAGCATTGATGGCGCTATGGGTTAAGAGTTTTCGAGTCAACTTGCAAAATAAAGAGGCGATCGCTCAGTTTTATCAGTTTATTTGGAAGCTCTTCTTTTTAGAATATTTGCTCTTTCCACTTTCGTGCGTGTTGTGGTGATCAAGACGCACGAAAGCGAAAGACTTGAAAGTTGTATTTAGCACAATAACAGCTATGGCAAACCCAGCGGGCAGAGTCTTCTTAGTCGGTTCAGGAGTGGGCAGCTTAGCCTATCTCACGGTACGTGGACAGCAATTGCTTTCTGGGGCAGAGGTGCTGGTACACGATGCTTTAGTCGATGAAGAGTTGCTTCAGCTTGTGCCAAAAAGCTGTCTTAAATTGAATGTGGGTAAGCGGGGCGGTTTACCCAGCGCGACCCAAGAAACTATTAATCACCTGTTGGTTAAACACTGCCAACAAGGAAAGCAGGTTGTCCGGCTGAAAAGCGGCGACCCGTTTATTTTTGGGCGATCGACTTCCGAGATTCAGGCACTGAATGAAGCAGAGTGCCCTTTTGAAGTGGTTCCTGGCATCTCTTCGGCATTAGCGGCACCTTTGCTGGCGGGTATTCCGCTGACCGATCCAGTGTTGAGCCGTTGCTTTGCAGTCTTGAGTGCCCACGAGCCAGAAGCGTTAGATTGGGAGGCATTGGCTCGGCTTGAGACACTGGTAATTTTAATGGGAGCCAGGCACTTGCCTATCATCGTCGAGCAGTTGCTCAGGCATGGGCGATCGCCTCAAACGCCGATCGCTATTATTCGTTGGGCAGGGCATCCAGCGCAACAAATTTGGATAGGCACTCTCGAAGACATTGTTCAAAAAACTAGTCGTCAATCCCTCTCGCCTGCCGTTATTACCATTGGTGAGGTCGTTCGCCTTCGTTCTTATCTCCAGTCTTGTCCTAACGATCTGTCTTTGTCTTTCCCTGCGGTTGATGCTATGGCTGTTGATTTCATAAACTCACACCCATTACCGTTAACGGGTAAAACTATCATCGTGACCCGGGCGGCAGGGCAGTCAAGCCAGTTTACCCATTTATTAGAGGAGCAAGGCGCGACGGTCGTAGAGATGCCTGCACTGGAAATTGGTCAGCCTTCGAGTTGGGAAGCGCTAGACACGGCGATCGCCCAAATTTCTCAGTTTGACTGGCTCATTCTGACCTCTACTAATGGTGTTAATTATTTCTTTGAGCGGCTGTTAGCTCAAGGGAAAGATGCTCGGGCATTAGCTGGGATAAAAGTCGCTGTGGTAGGTCAAAAAACTGCCGATAGTCTTAAGCAATACGGCATTCAGCCTGACTATGTGCCGCCAGACTTTGTAGCAGATTCATTAATTGAGCATTTTCCAGAGAATGATTTAGCAGGACTAAAAATTTTATTTCCAAGGGTTGAAACGGGTGGACGAGAAGTTTTGGTGAAGGAGTTTGTGGCAAAAAAGGCGATCGTGACTGAAGTCGCGGCATATCAATCGATTTGTGTTCAGGAAATCTCGCCAGAGGTTTTGAACAAACTATCAGATGTTGATGTCATCACCTTTGCCAGTTCTAAAACGGTAAACTGTGTCTGCCAGCTTTTAGAGACCAGAAGTAGGCTAGAGAGATGGGATGATAGCCTTTGTATCGCTTCAATTGGGCCTCAGACCTCGGCGGCTTGTAAACAATGGTTAGGGCGTGTGGATATAGAAGCTGAAGACTACACCTTAGAGGGGTTAACCCAAGCAATTGTTACTTGGGCTAGAAAAAAGTAAAACGCTTCTGTGGAGTCTTGTCAGAAGCAAGTCCACACAAAGTAACTGGAAGAAGGCGCTCGATTATGTCTGTAGTGATAAGGGGTGAAGGATGCAGGCGGGCAATGCTGTTGATACTAATCAGCAAAGGCGAATTGGATTAACGGGCGGAATTGGTATGGGTAAAACCACCATTTCTAACTATTTGGCAGCAAAGCAGATTCCCGTTCTAGATGCAGATGTTTACGCGCGCGAGGCAGTGGAGCCAGGTTTAGTAGTATTACCTAAAATTGCGGCACGCTATGGTGCAAATATTTTGCTGCCAGATGGAACCCTCGATCGCCATCAGCTAGCAGGAATTATTTTTGACAGTCTTTCTGAAAAGACCTGGCTAGAGCAACAAATTCATCCGTTTGTACGCGATCGCCTAAAGACTGAGTTACGCCATCTAACCAATGCTCCAATTTTACTCCTCGTCATTCCTCTACTATTTGAAGCTCAAATGACCGATTTAATCACCGAGATTTGGGTCGTCCGCAGCTATCAAGAGCAGCAAGAGCAGCGGTTAAAAGAACGCGATCGCCTTAGTCCTCAGCAAATCCGTGCAAGGATTGATGGACAAATGGCGATCGCGCAAAAAGTTCAGCAAGCCCACGTTGTGCTTGACAACTCCTCAACCCTCGAAGCTTTATATCAGCAAGTCGATAAGGCTTTAGGAATATAAGAAATCGCCGACCAAATGCCCCTAACCTTACTCTGCCATTTCTCCACCCACAACTACATTGCGAATTCTCAAACTAGGACCGCCGCAACCCACAGCTAGTCCACTCTGACCACCCTTACCACACCCGCCCGACTCATCCCAATAAAAATCATCGCCGATCGCTTCAATATCTGCCAGCGTCGTAAAAACATTACCCGATAAGTTAACATCTCGCACAGGCTCCGCGATTTTGCCATCTCGAATCATCCAGGCTTCTCCAGCTCCAAAGGTAAACATTTCACCATTAGTCATGCCGCCAATCCAGTTGCGGGCATAAACTCCCTCCTGAATACCATTGAATAACTCGTCTACTGGAGTTTTACCCGACTCAATCCAAGTATTTGTCATCCGCACGATAGGCGGATAGTGATAGTTGAGGCAACGAGCATTACCTGTGGGAAGTTCTCCTAATTTCCCAGCTGTCTCACGGGAATGTAAGCGTCCTACTAAGACCCCGTCCTGAATTAACTGGGTAGTGGTAGCAGGAACCCCCTCATCATCGTAAAAATAACTGCCACGGTGCCCTTCAGAAGCCGCCCCATCAAAAATTTGCAGATCCGGCGACCCAAACCGTCGCCCCAATGTCATCACCTCTAAAATATCGGGGTTCTCATAAACCATATCGGCTTCCGAAAGGTGTCCAAAGGCTTCATGGACAAACAAACCCGAGAGAATAGGATCAATCACGACGGTATAAACATTGCCCTTGACAGCAGGCATGCTCAAAGCACTAACAGCGCGTTGACCTGTGTGGCGAACTTGATTGTCTAGATTTTCTAAGTCGTTGTAGGCTTTACGGGAGCCTATAGTTTCTCGTCCAGTCTGCACAGTTTCGCCATTGCGAGCAGTAGCAGCGAAACGCATTTCCAGATCAATCCAGGATTGCTGAATCAAAGTGCCGTCGGATGTGGCAAGAATGATGCGCTGAGCGCTATCGCTATAGCGAACTGAGGTAGTGGCAATACGATCATCAACACTCCGCAAAATTTCGGAATAGTGACTACAAAGGGCTTTTTTTTGAGCAAGGAGAATATGACGCGGATCGGTGCCATGAAGGGGCAAATGACAAATATCTTGGATAGTAGGAACTGGGGCAAGGCAGGTTTCTTCATCCCCGACCAAACGAGCAGCAGCGATCGCCTCTTCAATTCTTTCTCTAAGATTGGTCAACCGATTAAAGCTAGCAAACCCCCAACCTCCTTTATGGCAAGCCCTAACCTGTCCTCCAATAGAAATGCCTTCACTCAAAGTTTCTACTTTATTGCTGCGCAACAAGATATCCGTACCCTCTGCTTCTTCCAACCGAATTGCCAGGTAATCGACTTGCGATCGGTATTGGGCAATCAAATCAGCCAATAGGTTGGTGGAATCTGTGAACAAAGTAGACATCAGGGGACGCTCCACAAGAACTGTTTCTATTGTGCAGTAGCAGTGTATCTTCGGGCGATCGCACTTCCATAGATTCTCCAAAACCCAATAAAAAAGCGCTCCCTTGCGGAAGCGCTCATCATCAATTCTAAGCCATGGTCTAGCCCTGGATAGCAGGAGCAGTCAGTGCCACAGGAGCCGCCTCACCCGCTGCCAGGTCGAGCGGGAAGTTGTGCGCATTCCGCTCGTGCATCACTTCCATCCCTAAGTTCGCACGGTTCAACAC